>NZ_JBRREG010000001.1:0-145521 GCF_056760155.1 Stenotrophomonas sp. STEN022 | reverse complement strand
ATCTGATTCATTTGTGGCTTCGCGGCTTACACCGCTCCCACAAGGTGGTTATTGCTGGTAAGGCCACTGCCGAGCATGGCTCGGCACTACCCTTATCGATGCACATGGCCGTGATGGCCTTGATCATCCGGCCCATGCGCATGACCTTCATGATCATGGTCGTGGTCACCGCCAGCCACCTTCTTGTCGGCACAGTCATCGCCGCAGTGATCCGCTTCAACCTGCACCGTCACATGATCGATATCAAACCGCTCGTGCAGCATGTCTGCCAGCTGCCGACGCAGTACGTCCGGCGCCTGGCCATCCTGCATCACCACGTGCACGGTCAATGCCGGCGTGCTTGATGCCAGCGCCCACACATGCAGATCATGGATACCGGCCACACCTGGGAAACCACGCAAGGCCTGCTCGATATCCGCCAGCACCACACCTTTCGGCACGCCCTCCAGCAACACGTTGATCGCATCACGCAGCAGCACCCAGGTGCGCGGCAGCACCCACAGGCCGATCAGTACCGCAAGAATCGGGTCCACCAGGGTCCAACCGGTGAAGTGGATGATCAGGCCACCGGCAATCACCGCCACCGAGCCGAGCATGTCACTCCACACTTCCAGGTAGGCGCCCTTGACGTTGAGGCTCTCACCACTGCCAGCACTGAGCAGGCGCATCGCGATCAGGTTCACCACCAGTCCAAACGCAGCCACCCACATCATGCCGGTGGAGGCGATCGCCTGCGGCTGCTGGAAGCGCTGCACGGCCTCGAACAGAATGTAGATGCCTACGCCGAACAGCAGCAGGCCATTGGCTACCGCACCAAGCGCTTCCAACCGCGCATAGCCGTAGGTGCGCTTGGCATCGGGCGGACGCCGGCTCAGACGAACGGCGGTCAACGCGATCATCAGGCCGATGGCATCGGTTGCCATGTGCGCGGCATCGGACAACAGCGCCAGGCTGTTGGTCCAGAACGCGCCAATGACTTCCACCACCAGATAGGCGGTGGTCAGGCCCAGCGCCCACCACAGTGGTTTCTCGTGGCGGATTTCGCTGGGCAGATGGTTGTGGTCGTGACTCATGGCTGGCTCCTCATAGCGGAGCCAGCTTAGTCAGCCGGTGGCGGCGGAGACTATTACATCGCCGCCGGCCGGTTCAGTGATCAGCGCGGGCCGAGCACCGTCTGCATGTCATCGCCCTGCGGCATGCCCGAACGCATCTGCACCGTGCCGTCGGCATCCTTGAACAGGATGCCCGGCGTGCCCTGGAAGCCCAGATCGAGCATCAAGGCCTCGTTGGCACGCAGCTTGGCCTGCACCGCCGCCGGCACCGTCGCCAGCGGCTTGATGCCGCCCTTGGCGAAATCACGCTCGTTCTGGATCAACGCCTGCTCCGGCGAGGCTGCGCCCAGAATCGCGGCTGCCTTGTTGGCACTGTCCTCGCGGATCACGCCAACCAGGATCTGCCGGATCTGCACCTTGCCTGCGGCCACCCACGGCTGTGCCGCTTCCCAGAAACGGTTGCAGTAAGGGCAGTTCGGGTCACTGAAGGAATAGATGACACGCGGCGCATCGGCCTTGCCATCACGCACCCAATGGCTGGCTTCCACCTTGGCCCAGGCCTGCTGGCCCATCGGCCCGGACACCAGCTCCTTGAGCTTGGCGGCGCTGACATCCTCACCCTTGGCGTTGACCAGGGTACCAACCACCGCGTACTCACCATCCTTGGACACATAAACGCCCAGCGGACGCTGACCAGCGACGCCGGCATAACCGGTCAGGCCAACCGGTGTTTCGAACGTGCCCATGAACTCCACGCCCTGCGAACGCAGGGTCTTCACTACCGCCGGCTCATTGGCCGCAGCCGGCTTTGCCGCAGTAGCGGCCGGGGCAGTAGCGGTCTGTGCGCAGGCCAGCGGCGTCAGCGTCATGGCGGACAACAACAGCAACATCGAACGGGAACGCATCATCGTGTGTCTCTTTCAGGAAAGGGGTTATTGCATTTCGCGCAGGCGCGCTTCCAGGGTGGCGCGCGACAGCTCGCCCATATGCACATTGCGCAACCGGCCATCGGCGCCGAAGAACAACGTTGTCGGCAATGCGCGGGCGCCGGTCTGCTGCATCACCCGCGACTCGGCATCCAGCAGCACGTTGCTCAACTGCATGTTCTCGGCACGCAGATAGTCGGCGACTTCGTCGCGGGTCTCACCCTGATTGGCGAATACGAACTGCACCTGCGGATGCGCCTGCTGCGCCTTCGCCAGCACCGGCATCTCGCGCCGGCAAGGCCCGCACCAGGTCGCCCACAGATTGATCACGGTTGGCTTGCCGGCAAAGGCTGCCAAGGGTGCGGGCTTGTCCTGCATGTCTACCAGCACTGCGTCTGGCAACGGAATGGACGAGCGCTGCACTGCAAACAACGTCATGCCGCCGATTGCCCAGAACGCCGCACCTGCGGCCAAGCCCAGCAACACCGGCTTGCGCAGGATGCGTTGGCGGGTCTTCCACATTGCATAGGCCGCCGCGACCAGCAGGCCCGCCCAGATCGAATAGCCACCATCGCCCAGACGAATGATGGACAGCGGCTGCGGCAGGTAGTCGCCAGTGTGCAACGCTACGTGCCCCAGACGTGCGCCAAGCAAACCCAGCAAAAACGCATCCAGCACCACCGCACCAGCGCGGCTGCGCATTCCATCGGCAGCAGGTGCCAATGCGCGCGCGAAGAACCAGCCAATCGCCAGCGCCAACAGGGCAACCAGCGCCATCAACGGAAACGGGCCGGCGCTGATCATTCCGCCATTCCGATAGGAGTGCCCTGCACAAGCAAACTTGAACAAACGGTGAATCCAGCCATCAACACAATGCCCTCAAAAACCTGTTGTTGCTGCCGATAATAGTCGGCTGCCTCTTGGCACTTTACCGGTCGTACGCATGAACATCGTCCCCGCACCACCCCCAGACACCGACAGCAACGCGCTCGCAGATGCCTGGAAACACAGCCTCGACGCCGCCGGTGTCGATGCGAGCCAGATCCTCGCGAGCCTGGCCGACGCGCATGCCGCTGAACTGGCCGCGCATTTTTACAAGGTCATGATGAACGACGCGCGTGCCTCACGCTCGATGTCACATGACCAGGTGCGGGTGCGACTGCAGCCGGCCATGCAGCGCTGGGTCAAGGACCTGCTGCGCGCCACGCCCGCCGACGTCCAGCAACTGATCGCCAACCAACGCGTCATCGGCGATGTGCATGCACGCGTGGGCATACCGGTAGACCTGGTTACCCGTGGCACCCGCGTGCTGAAGCAACGCCTGTTCCAGCTGATCGGCGAGCAGGCCGGGCATGGCGAGGCCGCACATGCCGCCATTGCCAGCCTCACCGCATCGTTCGACATCGCGCTGGAGGGTATGACACTGGCCTATTCCAACGCACGGGAACGTTCCTCACGCACGGATGCCGCCTACCGCCTGTTCTCGCTGGTGCAGAACGTTGGTACCGAGCGCGAACGCCAACGTGCATTGCTGCTGGATTGGGAAAACACCCTCCTCTACGCCCTTGCGGCACAGGGCGATCTGGGCAGCTTCCAGACCCTGGCACGTTCTGAGTTCGGCCTTTGGTTCAACCACAAGGGCATTCCCAGCTTTGGCGAGAGCTCCGAAACCCGCCAGATCAGCGGGTTGATCCAAGAAGTCGACCAGTTGCTGCAGCACACCCTGCAGCAGGACAGCGACCCGGCCGCGCGCTCGGCGCAACTGCAGGACGTGCGCTCCAAGGTCAGCCAGATCCGCACCTTGCTCGGCATGTTGTTCGAGCGCATCGGCGAACTGGATGCCGGCTGCGATGCCTTGACCAACCTGCTCAACCGCCGTTTCCTGCCCACCGTGCTACGCCGCGAAATCGAGCTGGCGGAAAAGTCCGGTGACAGCTTCGCCGTGCTGCTGCTGGACCTGGATCACTTCAAGGCCATCAACGACGAGCACGGCCACGAAGCCGGAGATCGCGCCCTGCAACACGTCGCCGGCATTCTCAGCCAGTTCACCCGTGGCAGCGACTATGTATTCCGCTACGGCGGCGAAGAATTCGTCGTCGTGCTGGTAGCGGTGGAAGAACGCCAGGCCATGGTGATCGCCGATGGCCTGTGCCGACGTCTGGTCGATACGCCAGTCACCCTCGCAGATGGCCAGCTCCTTCCCATCAGCGCCAGCATCGGTGTCGCCCTGTATGACGGTCACCCGGACTACGAGCGGGTGATGGCACGTGCCGACGCCGCCATGTACCAAGCCAAGAAGCAGGGCCGCAATCGCGTCGTACTGGGCAGCGATGCCTTGCCCACCGCACCGGGCCGTAGCGCGCTGCGCCGCGACTGAGCAGCAGGCAGCACCAACCGATAGCACATGCTGCCGGTGCAGCGAACGCATAGGCTGCAGGCGGGTGCAAACGGTCACCCGCCTCCGGAAGCCTGCAATGCCCATCCTCCGCGCCCTGCCCATCCTGCTGCTGTGCGGCGCCCTGCCCGTGCTGGATGCCAGCGCCCGCGAGGTCCCCCAGCCTGCCGAGCATGTGCAGGCCGATGGTCCCTATGTGTTCCGCGATGGCAAGCGACTGCAAGCGCAATGGATCTGCGACGACCGGGTGGTCTCGCGAAAAGTGAAAGCAAGACGCGATATCACCCGTGCAATTGCACCAGAGTGTAGCTATCCGCACGCACTGCGCATCGCCCCGCTCGCGACGCCAGCTGCTGCAGCACTACCCGCGGTGCCGCGCATCGTCGCCGTCTCCGACATCCATGGCCAGTACGATCTGCTGCGCCGCTTGCTGCGCGCCAACGGCGTGATCGACAGCGACGACAACTGGGCATTGGGCCAGGACACGCTGGTCATCGCCGGCGATGTATTCGACCGTGGTCCACAGGTCACCGAAGCCTTCTGGTTGCTCTACAGCCTGCAGCAGCAGGCCGCGCAAGCTGGCGGCGCAGTCCACTTCGTGCTCGGCAACCATGAAACGATGGTGCTGTACGACGACCTGCGTTACGTCAATCCCAAGTACCTGCGCAGCGCCCAGCTGCTCGGCCGCAGCTATCCGCAACTGTATGGTGCCGATTCGGTGATCGGGCAATGGCTGCGCACACGCCCGGTACTGCTGCGCATCGGCGATACCTTGTTCCTGCATGGCGGCATCTCGCCCGACGCACTGCAACTCGCACTCGATCCAACAGCCACCAACGCCGCGTATCAGGCCTCGTTGGGCCGGCCCAAGGCAGAAGTGAAAGCAGATCCGGCCACCGTAGCGCTATACGACGGCAAGACAAGCCCCATCTGGTACCGCGGCTACTTCAATGGCCAGCTGGATACCGCCGGTGTGCAAGGCGTGCTCGACCAGCTCGGGCTCAAGCGCATCGTCGTAGGACATACCTCGATGCCACACGTCAGCAGCTTCCACGGCGATCGCATCATCGCCATCGACAGCAGCATCAAGGACGGCGAGAGCGGCGAGTTGCTGTTCATCGAGAACGGCAAGCTCAGCCGCGGGTTGCTGGATGGCACGCGGGTGCCACTGGAAACAGGCGAGGTGGATCGCGAAGACTGAAGCCCTTTCAGCTATCAGAAATCACTGTTTATGACATTAGGTTTCATCCCAAATTCACGTAGTCATAACCTGAATTCAACGATGGTAAATAGGCAGGTTTCACGCAGGCCTGAGGGGGCAGTCAGCGTGTCGCCACGCAAGCGATAAGGTGAATCGCGGCGGGGATCTGTCCCGGCCGTGAGTGGCGCTTTCTTCTCCACGGAACAGGCGATGAAACCACTGACGCTGGCCACATTGCTGCCACTTGCGCTGCTACCCGGCGCAGCAGGCGCGCAGGACTCCGTTGCCGCATTGCGGGCGGAGATCGCGCAGGCGCAGCAGCATCTGCAAACGCTCAACGCACGACTGGATGCACTGGAGCAAGGGCAGGCAAGTCCCGCCCCGAAACCTCCACCACTTCCGCCACCACCCGCCGCGACTTCCCCCCTGGATACGGCAGCTACCGGCACCGGCAAAGCAATCACCGTTCAGACCATACTCCCGGCGCGTGATTCGGTCGCTGATCCTTCCACAGCCGCCTCGCGCTTGGACAACGCACCGTCACCGACCGACCCGGAACTGAAAGGCTTCATCGCAATCCCAGGCACCGAGACAATGATCCGGCTCGGTGGCTACGCAAAACTAGACGCCATTGCAGATCGGCGCGCCGCCGGTGACACCGAGCAGTTCATCACCTCGTCGATTCCGGTCGACAGTCCGCACCGTGATGTCACGCATTTCGGCATGCATGCCAAACAGACCCGCTTCAGCTTCGAAGCGCGGCGCCCCACCACGCACGGCAAGCTGCGCTTCTACCTGGAGAACGATTTCTTCGGCAGCAGCGACAGCTACGAGTTCCGCCTGCGTCATGCCTACGGCCAGCTGGGCAATACCTATGCCGGCTACGGCTATTCCACCTTCATGGATGCCGACTCGCTGCCAGACACCCTCGACTTTGCCGGGCCGGGCGCGGCCGGCTACCTGCTGGTGGCCGGCATCCATCACAGCTTCGCGCTGGGCAAGGGCAACAGCCTGACCGTGGCGGCTGAAAACCCCGATTCGCAGCTCGCCAACACCGGCGACAACGACAGCAAGACCGAGCACCTGCCCGACATCAGCCTGGTCGCACGCATGGAACGCGACTGGGGCCATCTGCAACTCGGCGCGGTGCTGCGCAGCCTCGGCTACGACGGTGATGGCCGCAGCGACCGCACGTTTGGCGGCGGCTTGCAGTTGAGCGGTTCCTACGCTGTGGCCGAACGTGACCTGCTGTTGTTCGGCCTGATTGGCGGCAAAGGCATCAGCCGCTATACCGCCGACCTGACCGGTTCCAATCTCGATGCCGCCCTCGATACCGACGGACGGCTCAAGGCGCTGCCACTGCGTGGCGGCTTCTTCGGCTATACCCACTACTGGTCGGACCTGTGGCGCTCCAACCTGATCTACGGCCAGCTGCAGATCGACAGCGCTGACGCACTCGCCAGCGACGCGTTCCGTCGCAGCCGCTACGCCGCACTGAATCTGCTGTGGAGCCCAGCACCGTCCTGGACCATGGGCATGGAACTGCTCTACGGCCAGCAGCAACTACAGAACGGCCGCGATGCGGACACCCTGCGTTTGCAGGGCAGCCTGCAATACAACTTCATCAAGTAAGAGGCAGCCGACGCCCGCACATGCCCGTGTGCAGCTCGCCACCCAGCGATTCACGCAATGCCCTTCCCATCGAAATACCCGGCAACGCCGGTGAAAGGAGATTGTCATGGCAGGTCAGAAGAAAATCGGGGTCGTTGGCGCGACCTTCCTGGTGGCAGGCAACATGATGGGCTCAGGTGTTTTCCTGCTGCCCTCCAGCCTGGCCAAGATCGGCACCGCCTCGATCTGGGGCTGGTTGGTGACCACGGCGGGTGCATTGCTGCTGGCCTTCGTGTTCGCCAAACTCGGCAAGTTGGCACCAAAGGCAGGCGGCCCTTACGCCTATGCACGTGATTGGTTCGGCCCTTACATGGGCTTCCAGACCAATACCATCTACTGGTTCGCCAACTGGATCGGCAATGTCGCCATCCCCATCGCGGCGGTCGGCTACTTCAGCTACTTCTTCCCGATCCTGTCCGACCCGGTGCCGCGCTGCGTCGCGGTATTGCTGCTGGTGTGGGCCTTGAGTTTCGCCAACGTGATCGGCCCGTCCTTCGTCAGCCGCGTACAGACGGTAACCACCAGTTTCGCGCTGGTGCCGATCCTGGGCATCGCCATCTTCGGCTGGTTCTACTTCGACCCCACCATCTTCAAGGGCGCGTACAACGTTTCCGGCCAGTCCAACTTCGGTGCGGTATCCAGTGCTGCAGCGCTGACCCTGTGGGCGTTCATCGGCGTGGAGTCGGCATCGGTGACGGCCGGCGTAGTCGAGAACCCGGAGAAGAACGTCGCCCGCGCCACCCTGGCGGGCGTGTTCCTCGCTGCCATTGCCTATATCGCCAGTTCCTCGGTGATCATGGGCATGGTGCCCAATGCCGACCTGCAGGTCTCCGACGCGCCGTTTGCACTGGCAGCGGCAACCGCAGTTGGCGGTTGGGGCGGTGCACTGGTCAGCCTGTGCGCCTTCGTCGGCGCGGCCGGCTCACTGGGCGGCTGGATCCTGTTGACCGCGCAGAGTGCCAAGGCCGCATCGGACGATGGCCTGTTCCCCAGCGTTTTCAGCAAGATCAACAAGGACGAAGTGCCGGTCAAGGGCGTGCTCATCGTCGCCGTGTTGATGACGCTCGCCGTACTGATCACCTCCACTTCGGAGACCGCATCCGCGCAGTTCGACGTGATCACCTCGGCGGCAGTCGTGCTGACCCTGCTGCCCTATATCTACTCCTGCGTGGCCTGCTACTTCGTGGTGGAACGCTCGCATACGCTGGCCCACACCGGCGCGTTCTGGGTGCTGACCAGCATCACTGTCGTCTACTGCCTGTGGGCCATCTACGGCTCGTCCGGCAGCATCGTCCAGTACGCCTTCCTGTTCGTACTGTTCATCACCGTGTTCTACCCGTTCTTCAGCGATGAGCGCCGCAAGCAGCGCCTGGCCAAATTCACTCCGAATGGCACCAACCGTGCCAGCACGAACTGATCCCCCGCTCGGTAGATAGGAAAACATCATGTACTTCAAATCACTGGACTACCCGATCGTCATCATCGATGCCGATTACGAATCGCCACGTATCGCCGGCATCCTGATCCGCGCCCTGGCCGAGGAACTGCGCAAGAGCGACCAGCGCGTGCTCTCAGGCCTGAACCTGGATGACGCCCGCGCCGGCGCACGCACCTATGTGGCCGCATCGGCGGTGCTGATCTCCATCGACGGCACCGAGGACGATGACGACCAGTTCCAGCGCCTGCTCGCCTTCCTGCGTGAACAGAGCCAGCGTCGCGCCGACCTGCCGGTATTCCTCTACGGCGAACGCCGCACCATCGAGAAGATACCGAGCAAGCTGCTCAAGTTCGTGCACGGCTACATCTTCCTGTTCGAGGACACCAAGAGCTTCATCGCCCGCCAGGTGATGCGCGCCGCCGACGACTACATGGCCAAGCTGCTGCCACCGTTCTTCAAGGCGCTGATCCATCATTCCGCACAGTCCAATTATTCCTGGCATACGCCCGGACACGCGGGCGGTGTCGCTTTCACCAAGTCGCCGGTCGGCCGTGCCCTGCACCAGTTCTACGGCGAGAACACCTTGCGCAGCGATCTATCGATCTCGGTGCCGGAGCTTGGCTCACTGCTTGATCACACCGGCCCTATCCGCGACGCCGAAGCCGAGGCGGCACGCAACTTCGGCGCCGACCACACCTTCTTCGTCACCAATGGCACCTCCACCGCCAACAAGATCGTCTGGCATGGCACGGTAGCGCGTGGCGACATCGTGTTCGTCGACCGCAACTGTCACAAATCGCTGCTGCACGCGCTGATCATGACCGGCGGTATTCCGGTGTACTTCACGCCCAGCCGCAATGCCCACGGCATCATCGGGCCGATCAGCCTGGACCAGTTCTCAGGCGACGCCTTGCAGAAGATGATCCAGGCCAACCCCTTGGCCAGCAAGGCAGCCAAGCCCGGTGCCAAGCCGCGCATCGCGGTGGTGACCAACTCCACCTATGACGGACTCTGTTACAACGCCGAGAAGATTGCCGACAACCTCGGCACAGCGGTGGATTTCCTGCACTTCGATGAAGCCTGGTACGCCTATGCCGCATTCCACCCCTTCTACGAGAACCACTACGGCATGGCCAAGGGCAAGCCGCGTGAGCAGGATGCCATCATCTTCACCACCCACTCCACGCACAAGCTGCTGGCTGCATTCTCGCAGGCATCGATGATCCACGTACGCAATGCGGCAACACGCGAGCTGGATGCGGAGCGCTTCAACGAATCCTTCATGATGCACACCTCCACCAGCCCGCACTACGGCATCATCGCCTCCTGCGATGTGGCGTCGAAGATGATGGAAGGTGACGCAGGCAAATCGCTGGTGCAGGAAATGCACGATGAGGCCGTCGCCTTCCGCCGCGCGATGCTGCATGTCAGTGAGGACCTGGGCCGCGATGACTGGTGGTTCAAGGTCTGGCAGCCCGATGGCGTGGAGCGCACCCTAGCCAAGGGTGACAGTTCCAAGCCCATGGTCACCTCACGCCCGGACTGGTATCTGCGTCCGGATGCGCGCTGGCACGGTTTCGACAACCTCGCCGACGACTATGTGCTGATCGATCCGATCAAGGTCACGCTGCTGACGCCCGGGCTGTCGATGGACGGCGAGATGGGCAAGCTGGGCATTCCGGCCGCGATATTGAGCAAGTTCCTGTGGTCGCGCGGCATCACCGTGGAGAAGACCAATCTGTACTCGGTGTTGTTCCTGTTCTCGATGGGCATCACCAAAGGCAAATGGAGCACCCTGGTCACCGAGTTGCTGGCGTTCAAGGACCTCTACGATGCCAATGCCCCGCTGAGCCAATCGCTGCCCAGCCTGCTGGAAGACAACGCCAGCGCCTACGCTGGCTGGGGCCTGCGCGACCTGTGCGCAGCCCTGCATGAGTTCAACCGCGAGTTCCGTGTGGCCGAGGTGATGCGCGAGATGTACGTGGAGCTGCCGGAACCGGTGATCACGCCGGCTGAAGCCTATAACCATCTGGTGCGTGGCGAGATCGAACGGGTGGACATCGACCAGCTCAGCGGCCGCGTCGCAGGCACCATGCTGGTGCCCTACCCGCCGGGCATTCCGACCATCATGCCGGGCGAGCGTTTCGGCGCCAGCGATGAACCGATCATCCAGTCGCTGCGCATCGCCCGTGAACAGAACGCCCGCTTCCCGGGGTTTGAATCGGACGTGCATGGCTTGATCATCGACAACAGTGGGGACAAGCCGAGTTATCGGGTGGAAGTGCTGAAAATCTAGGTAGGGATAGAGGCAGGGCGCGTACTGTTCCTTCTCCCGCATGCGGGAGAAGGTGCCCCGCAGGGGCGGATGAGGGGAGTTTTTAGTTTTTAACTTTTAGCTTTTGGCTTTTGGCTATTGGTTCTTGGCTCTGCGTCTTCTTTGGCTCCGCTCTGCTCAAAATCTTCTCCACGTGCTTTCAAAGCGCCCTCACCCCAACCCCTCTCCCGCAAACGGGAGAGGGGCTTTTCAAGCCTAGCGCCCTATACATCCCGGACCGCCCCCCTTCGCATAGCCAAATGACCAGCACACGCCAGGAACAATGTGTATTGCAACTATCCATCGCAGCCACCGTACTGGTCGCTGCGATCGGCTTCTTTGGCGGTATGCTCGCGCGCTCACAGGCGATATTGTTTGACGGCATCTACAGCTTGGTGGATGTAGCGCTGACGCTGGTAGCACTGGCAGTACTGCGCTTGATGGCGCGCGAGCAGAGCCCGCGCTTCCAATACGGCTTCTGGCATCTGGAGCCCATGGTCGAAGCACTGGGCGGAGCAATCCTCAGCCTCGCCTGCATCTACGCGTTGGCCAATGCAGTGATCGGCTTCAGCGACGGCGGCCACGAAACCCGTGTAGGACCCGGCCTGCTGTGGGCCGGTTTGCTGGCCGTGGTTGACCTGGCGATGGCGGTGTGGATAGGCCGTCACGCGCGGCTGCTGCAATCCGGCCTGCTACGCCTGGACGCACGCGCATGGCTGCTGACCGGCTTGATGAGCCTTGCCGTGGTGCTGTCCTTCGTCATCGCACTGGCACTGCGCGGTGGCGCCCACGAGCACTGGATTCCCTACCTCGACCCGTTGGTGCTCGCCTGTATCGCCTTGGCGACGCTACCGGTGCCGCTGCTTGGAGCATGGAAAGCCGCGCGCGAAGTCCTGCAGGTAGCGCCAAGCGAACTGGATCAACTCGTGCAGCAGGTGATGCAGCAGTTCGTCGACAAGCATCACTTTGAAGGCTTCACCAGCCACGTCGCCAAGATCGGCCGCATGCAGTTCGTCGAAATCCATGTCCTGACCAGACCCGATACCCAGCTCGGCAGCATCGGCGATGTCGACCGCCTGCGCGATGAAATCGCATCGCAGCTGGACGCACGCTCGGGACGCTTCTGGTTGACCATCGACTTCACTTCCGACCCGGCCTGGACATGAGCTCACCAACCCCGAAGAAGATGGGCCTGACCATGGCGACCATGCTGGTTGCCGGCAACATGATCGGTACCGGTGTGTTCCTGCTACCGGCCAACCTGGCCACCGTCGGCAGCATCTCCTCGGTAGGCTGGCTGATCGCCACCGCTGGCGCCATCGCGCTGGGCCTGGTGTTCGCCCGCCTGTCACAACTCGATCCGCAGCCCGGCGGCCCTTACGCCTACGCGCGCGATGCCTTCGGCAACTACATCGGCTTCGTCAGCAACTACGCCTATTGGTTCGGCAACTGGATCGGCAACGTCGCCATCGCCTTGGTGGTGACCGGCTACCTGAGCCATCTGTGGCCATGGCTGCAGGATGTCTATCCGCGCCTGGGCTTCACCCTGGCGGTGATCTGGCTGTTGAGCCTGGCCAATGCGCGAGGCGCCCGCTGGATAGGCGCATTGGAAACCGGCACCTTGCTGCTGGCACTGATCCCCATACTGGGTATCGCCATCTTCGGCTGGTGGTGGTTTGACCCTGCCTTGTTCAGCGCCGGCTGGAACGTCAGCGGCATGGAAGACAGCGCCGCCATCTCACGCAGCGCGTCCATCGCGCTATGGGCCTTCATGGGTGTGGAAAGCGCAGCGGTGTCTGCTGACGTCATCGACAATCCCAAGCGCAATATTCCGCTGGCCACCCTGCTCGGGCTGGCGCTGGCGGCCGTGATCTACATCAGCTGCTCGCTGGTGATCATGGGCATGGTACCGATGGCGCAGCTGCGCGACTCCTCCGCACCGTTTGCAGATGTCGCCCAGCTGATGATTGGTCCCTGGGGCGTAGTGGTCATCGCACTGTGCGCGATCTTCAAATCGGCCGGTGCACTGGGCGGCTGGATGCTGCTGGTCGGCCAGTCGGCCAAGGCGGCAGCCGAAGATGGTCTGTTTCCGCGCGTATTCTGCAAGCTCAACAAACACGGCATGCCAGGTGCCGGTTTGATGATCGTTGCGGTGCTGATGAGCACGCTGCTGCTGGCGACATCCTCGCCCACCCTCGCCCGCCAGTTCGACCAGCTGACCAATATTGCCGTGTTGCTGACCATCATTCCCTACCTGTTCTCCGCAGGCGCGCTGATCTGCAGCACGCTGGAACGCGGCGAGCAGGGCTGGATGCGTGCCGCCTGCCTGTTCACCGCTGCCGCAGCGGTTGCCTACTGTTTGTACGCACTGCTTGGTGCCGATGCCGAGCTGCTGGCCTATGCCACAGTGGCGGTACTGTTCAGTGCGGCACTGTATCCCTTCTTCCGCCAGCGGATGCTGGAGAGCGGCAAAGCGCGGGAGTCCACCCGCGCATAGCGCACGCGGTCGATGCCCCCGACGTGTTGACGAAGCATGCTTGGACCGTCAAACCAGAGCACCAGACGTCGCCTATGCCCCGGAACAGCAGGCAACAACGCGGCCATTGCCCCAGAGCGATAGTCCGGCTGCGTCGGGAGTACCGTGATATTCCCTTTGCAGCCATGCAAGCCGGCGCGCTCTGCGTCCCTACGCGACCGTTGCTGACGACGTCCCCTGACAGCACTGACGATCTGTATCCAATGCTGCAGCCGGACCCATACCTCTTCAAGGTGACTCGTCCGCTGACAATCTCAACAACTCGCCCGAAGAAATTGCAATTGCAATTGCGCAAAACACGTCTGTCGCACACCACCTCGTCTCCGGCAACATCCGCATCCAATCGCCACCCTCTGGAATCGAACGCCAGCGCCTACGCAAGCGCCTTCTAACGTACGCAGAACGAGCTGTACCCAGCTTGGTTCAAACAACCGTTCCTTCTTTCATCCATTCAATTGCCTTTCGTTCAAGCAGACTGCGCAAACAGGCTTCGCCTGCGCAGCAAACACCGTTGCAACCTCCATGTGACAAAGCGCAAACCATGCACAGTTGCATCGCTTCCAATGATGAAAATCAATCAGCTATCCCGCTCGATAACACCTGCAACTTCTTGCAGAAATGTTCCGATTTGCGCATCTCGCTGCAAACTATTGACGCCGACATTACCCAATGAACATCGTCGCTCCCGCAAAACGTGACAAGCATTGATCAACGTGCGTGGAGTCGTCCCGGAAATGGAACCCAAGGCAGCATCAAGATCGAAACCCGCAACCATCAGCGGCCCACTGGCTGCTGATTGCGTGTGGAGACCACATTGCAGCACCGAACAGACCGTTCAGCGTTTGGCAGACTGCAGGCCTGGACGTCCTACGACACAGCTTGCCGGATGCAGCCAGCCGTTTCATCTTGCGCACAACGCCAGCAACCGCGTCGCTGCCGCATCCATCTGCACAAGCGAGCGTTCCCGGGTGCGGCGCTTGTGGCGAGCAAAGCAGACCGCAACCAAGGGTGACACCTGCTGCGCCACCACGTAGCAAATTCCTTTTCTACGGTTCGTCGAACTCCTCCGGCAGCCACGACGCTGGACAGGAGTGCTGCGCAACAGCGCCATGCTGCCGCACGTTGAATTTCCGTACTGACTATGTCCCGGCTGGATTTCTCCTCGGTGGCAAACGTTAGCAAGCGCTGCACCAGAACAAACCGTTCAGGGCACAAACCCGCCGGTCCCAACCGGCTCCCAGCCTCACCATCGGAGAGAAATGCATGAGGAAATCCAACACCCAGCAACACCGGAGCTCCGGAAGCGGCCTGCGTTGTACTCACCTGTCATTGGCCCTGCTTTCCGCACTGGCAGCCGCACAACCCGCGCTGGCCGAGGAGCCGGCTGCCGCCTCCGAGCCAACCACCAAGGATCTGGATACGGTGACGGTGCGCTCCACTCACCAGGCCAAGCCGCTGCAACGCACTCCTATTTCGGTCAGCGTTGTCACCGCCGAACAGCTTGACCGCACCAACATGAGCAGCATCTCCGACCTGCAGTATCTGGCACCCGGAGTATCGTTCTCATCTACCGCAAACACCGCCAACAGCGGCGGCTTCCAGGTCCGTGGCATCGGCACACAGGCCTTTAGCGTCGCCTCCGAGCAAACCGTTGGCACCGTGGTCGATGACGTCGTGATTGGCATTCCCCGAGACCCCGGCGTGGCGGGCTTCAGCGACATCGAGCACATCGAGGTTCTGCGCGGCCCGCAGGGTACCTTGTTCGGCAAGAATGCTTCCGCAGGCGTTGTCAACATCAGCACCCGCAACCCGGAAATCGGCACCACGGGCGGCTCGGTTTCGTTGTCGCTGGGTGAGCGCAACGAACATGTCGCACGCCTGACCAGCAACCTGGCCGTATCCGATACGTCCGCGCTACGCCTTTCCGCGTATTACAAGGACCAGGACGGCGCCATTGCCAATGCTTTCCATGATTGGAACATCGGCGACCAAACCGGACGTGGCATTCGCGGAAAGTGGCTATGGAAGCCAACCGAGCAGCTCGACATCCTGGTGGCAGCAGAGCGCCAGACCTTGTTCAACCGCGCCTTGGGGACCATCTATACGCTGGGCGTGGACAAGGACTACAACGCCAGCCTCGCCGGCTTCCAGAACATCGGCGGCGACAGTTTCACCAGCCAAGCCGACTCCGACGGCTTTTCATTCCAGGGGGTAACCGGCTTCTCAACGAAAGCCGACCTGCGACTTGCCAATGATTCGCAGCTGACGTCCATCACCGCTTATCGCGCCTCAACCGTGAACCAGGTTCACGACATGGACCAGACGCCGGCAAACTTCCTCAACAAAAACATAACAACGATCCGTGCACATCAGATCAGCCAGGAGTTCCGCCTGGCCGGCAACGCGCGAGATGAGCGACTGGACTATGTCCTGGGTGCCTACTACGCAAATGTCGACAGCACCTATGAGTACTACGCCTACGGCGGCTTCAACTACAGCCTTGTACCGCCGAGCGTGTATCTATCACTGACTGGACCCAGGCAGCATATCCACGCCGACACAAAGAGCCACGCGCTCTACGCCAATGTCGGCTACAAACTGAGCGATCGCTGGTCGGCCAGCGCGGGGGTGCGTTACACACACGACAAGGTGTTCGCCTCCATGACCCCTGTGCAGATGCCTAGCGCGGAAGGAAAGCCCGTTATCTACCTTGGCAACGTCCTTCCATCGCACGCCGAAATCAGCAAGGAGAACGTATCGGGCAAGGTCGCCCTTCAGTTCCAGCAGAGCGCCACCTTGATGTGGTACGCCAACGTCGCCACCGGCTACAAGGGCCCCACCATCGACCCGGTCTCGGACCGCTCCAACAAGATCCAGCCGGAAAAATCCACCGCCTACGAGCTCGGCGCGAAAACGCAATTTTTCGACCGCAGCCTGACCGTCAACGTCAGCCTGTACAAGGCCGACTACAAGGATTTCCAGGCACAGGTCTACGTCCCGGAAACCTTGGGCTATGCCATGTCAAACGCCGGCGAGATGCGCACCAAGGGAGCAGAACTTGAAATCAGCTGGCGCCCGTTTGCGGACTTCTCGTTGATCGCCACCGGCGCGATCACCGACGCAGAGTTCCGGGACTACTTCACCACCTGCGAGGCCAACCAGGATGCCCCCTGTGGTCTCGTCGACGGAGTGCGACAAGCCGACCTCACGGGATTCACTCCATCGTATGTTTCCAAGTACAGCTATTCCCTCAACGGAAACTACTATCATGCTCTTGGCAATGGCCTGGCCATCAATGCCAATGCCGGCTGGAGCTACAGAAGCAGGTTCTACAATGCTCCCGCCCAGTCCTCCACCACTACCCCCGGGTATGGCCTGGTCAATCTTTCCGTCGGCATCGGTGCCGAGGATGGCCAATGGGAAGTATCGCTGTACGCACGCAATCTGCTGGACAAGCACTACCGCAGCCTCGTCTACTACGGAACCACCATCAATAACGATGGATTGATGCAATTCCTTTCGCCGGACAGCTTCCGCACGGCCGGGGTATCGCTGACCTGGAATTTCTAGGCACCGACGGTCACCACGATGAACGTAGTGCAGGCGCCCTCCTCTCGTTACCGGACGCAAGACGCAACCGGTCAACGCGCCTCCACTACATTGTTGCAGCGGGCTCCGATCTGGCGACTAAACACATGCCAGAAGGAGCATCGCCATCCTATCGGCGCCCCCGACCCGCGCCGCGACCAAGCATTCAGGAAGACTGCGCACGTCCTCAGCGCCAGCAGGCGCTGGCGGCCGCTTCACCGCGACCCGCGTCGCGGTTATCGCCTCCCAAAGCCCCGGCCTCGTCCATCCCCGACACTGCGCCTACAATAGCGGCCCTATGCCGCCGCCCGGCAAATTGAAGTGGACCCCGCGTGACCGAGAAGAAGCCCGAACACACCCCGTTGATGAAGCACCATTGGCGTATGTTCATGTGATGCGCCCATATCCCTTGTTTATAGCGGTTTTTCCACCCTTTCGAAAATTCAGGATCGGCCGTCGCAACACCATTGCAACAGGGGCCCGCCACGGCGACCTGAAATCAGTGCTCACCGGGCACCGTTGAGGCCCCTCGATCACGGGCATGGGCAAGGACCACCACGCGCTCCAGGCGAGCCGCGAAGTGGACACGCTCCACTCCCAGGGGCTGCGGCACACGAACCCATCGCATGCCTCCGCAGGAGTGATGGCCAGAGGGTCCAGTCCAGGCCAAAGGGGCGGCAAGGGCTCGGGCACCACGGCCGCCACCCTCACCTCGTGCCCGGCCTGATAAGAACGAATGGCCAGAAGGCAGGGCGCCCGAAGCTCAACGTGGGGCATGTCCTTGAAGTTGGTCCACGCACCGCCCCAGCGCAAGCCGACCGCCTGGGCCAGTTCCCCGTAGCGCTCGTAGCCTTCGCGCACATGGTCGTTCTTGAGGTTCCAGCTGGGTCGCCCCCGCTTGTAGATGACCATGTCGGCAGCGAAGCCATGGTTGTGGCAGCTCCGGCCGGGCCCAGCCTGGGTCACGCCCTTCTGGCTGGCCAGGAGTTCGGCCTGGCGCTCCTCCGACCGGTAGCCCTCGGCCAGGCGCAGGTCATAGCCCTCCACTTTCATCTTCTGCTGTATCCGCTCCAGCTTGGCCCGAAGGTCGGGGTGGACACCGTCCCACTGAGGAGCGTCCTTGTGGCGGTGGAACAACCGCTTGAACAGCCCCGGCTTCTTGCCGTGGACGTCCGCGATCGAGTCGGCAGGAACGTGGGCCTGCGCAGGAGCAGTGACAACGAGGAACAGGACAGACGCCAGAAGCGTCCTGATGAAGATGGAATACATGAGTAGGCCTCCTTACTCATACGGGACTACTCTTCATGCAAAAGGAAAATCGAAAACTCGCAAGACCCCTTGCCAATCCGAAATCCTTGTATAGAAAAGAAGAGGCAGGCCTCCTCCTTGCCTGCTGCTTCCCGGCCCGGCGCGGTTTCCTGTCGGTCCTGTGGTCGGGTCGGGAAGCTCTTTTAGCCCCCCCCTTGCGCGTTTTCTATTGCGTGTTACTCGTGAGTAGACACCCCTACTCTTGGAGAATAACCACCATGAAACGCCCCCATATTCACGTCGCGCTGCTCGCCTGCCTTTTCTCTAGCACGGCGATGGCGCAGGTCCAGGTTGGAAGCAACGCCAATGCTTCAGCGTCTGAAACCACAGCCGTGGGTAACAACGCCCAAGCGATCACCCACCTCTCGACGGCCATCGGTGCCCGACCACTCGCTGATGGGGGCAATGTCGACTATGTCCCTTGCGTGGGGGACACGGCGGAGGGCAACGAAGCCACTTCACTGGGTTGCAGCGCCACCTCAATGGGAAACATGGACGGTGGCACGGGTCCCAACCGCTACTTCCAGGCCAACGGGAACAACGACGGCTCAGACAACGCGCAAGTGGACGCTGACGGACTGGGCAGCGTTGCCGCAGGTCGATACGCGTCTGCGGAAGGAGGTGGCAGCATCGCCATCGGCGAGAACGCCGTCGCGAACCCCGACACCAACCCTGGGGACAATAACTCTGGTGCCATTGCCGTGGGTCGAAACGCCAACGCGCATGGCCCAGCCACAACTGCGATCGGTGAGGATGCGATTGCAGAGGGAATCTTCTCCACTGCCGTGGGCAAGCAAGCCACCGCTCGCAACGGAAGCCTGGCAGCCGGCGCCGGATCTTCGGCTACCGGACACGTCAGCTCCGCGGTGGGTCATAGCGCCCAAGCTACCGGACGCGCTGCCTCGGCGTTCGGCAACAACGCCCAGGCCCAGCAGGCCAACGCCACGGCGGTGGGTTCGGCCACGGTCGCTCAGCAGAACGGCACGGCCGTGGGTGCGTTCTCCGCCGCCGGCACCAACGGGACAGCCGTGGGCTACGGCGCGCAAGCCCCGCATGCCAACTCGGTGGCGATCGGGGCCAACACCCGCACCACGGGCGCAAACCAGGTGGCCATGGGATACCGCCAGGTCACCCAGGTGGCCGACGGCCGGGTGGCAGCCGGCTCCACGGACGCCGTCAACGGTGGGCAGTTGTGGAACCTGCAGCAATCCCTCGACGACCGCTGGACGGAAATCGATCGCCGCTTCGACCGCACCGACAAGCGCATCAATGGCTTGGGGGCGCAAACCGCTGCCATGGCGCAGATGGCCGCTGCCGGTGGCCCCTACGGCCTGGCCGTTGGCGAGGTCGCCGTGAACGCCGGTGTCGGCTTCTACGGCAACGAAGCCGCCATCGCCGTGGGCTGGTCCAGCCGCGTGTCGGAACGCGTGAACGTAAGCGCCGGCCTGTCCTTCGGCAGCGGTGAGACGAAGCCCATGGGCGGCGTCGGTGTTTCCATCCGGCTCGGCCGATAAAAGGAGGTGATCCGTCTCGGCAGGGGCCCTTCGGGGCCCTTGTTCGTGCCCGCTGAAATTCAATTGAATTGCTTTAATTTACAAGAACTTACAGTTGCAATCCGGGCCCAAATGGCGTATAATCAGCCCCAACAATTTCGGTGTAGGAGCCGGGCTTACAACCCCACCTGCAGTGACTGTCGCAGTCGTAGTAGCGCCGATGTTTGCCATCGCCCTGGAAGCCGTCAGGGGATGGATCAACCCCAACGCAAAGGATATGAACCCATGCATTACTGACAACATAAGGAACGACATCATGGATAGAGAAGAAAATGGATTAGTTGTAACCCGCCTGAAAAGGCACCCACTTTGCATGGCTCTCGGTGTGGCCCTCAAAGTCAGCTACGACACGGCAATTGCTGTTGGAGCAAGTGCGCTCCTCACACTACAACGAGTCAGCGAACGGTGAGCCCCGCTCCCTGCTGACCCACACGAAGAGCCCAGGCTGGTCCCGGGCTTTTCTTTTAAGCGTTTAAAGCCGAGCTCGGGTCGCCGGATCAGGAGGCGGCATCGCCCACACTTGTGCCAAGCGATCCGCCTTCTTGGACGCACGCCAGGCTTGAAGCACTTCCAGCGTTTCCGAATCGTCGGCCAGGTCCAGGGCGCTCTCGCTGTCCTGGTTGAAC
The DNA here is from genome assembly GCF_056760155.1 of Stenotrophomonas sp. STEN022. NCBI lineage: Bacteria > Pseudomonadati > Pseudomonadota > Gammaproteobacteria > Lysobacterales > Lysobacteraceae > Stenotrophomonas > Stenotrophomonas sp. STEN022. Next base: position 124,913 of record NZ_JBRREG010000001.1, on the reverse strand, counting down.
GCTTCCAGGTCCGCGCCGTGCTCCAGAAGCAGTAGGCACATGGACGGCTGGCCCGACCTTGCCGCGGCCAGCAACGGCGCGTCCCCCGTCATTCCGTCGACGTCGTCCACGTCCGCCCCCGCCTCCAACAGCAATTCGGCCACCGCGATCGAGCGGCCCCAGACGGCGCGCATCAGCGGCGTGTCTCCGCTCTCCCTGCGCTCCAAGGGCAACGTCAGGGCATCCACTTCCGCGCCATTGGCCAGGAGCAATCGGCAGGCATCGAGGTGGCCCCCGAATGCGGCCAGGTGGAGCGCCGTCACCTCCTCAGCCATCGGGGACACCATGCCCTGATCGACCAGCACGTAACGGCCGGGATCCATGCCCGCCTGTAGGAGCCGGCTCAGTTCGTCTGTGTCACCCACGCGGGCTGCTCGCATCCATCGGTTGTCCAAAGCCTGTTCCCTCTCGAGGTCGGTAAGCCACGGTAGATCGGCATGGGGAACGCGCAAGGGGTTGCCAGTCCTCGAATCTGATCTATTCGTGAGTGGGTCGTTTCACTCACGGAGAGGCCATGACCCAACGCCACCACCTCGGACGCAGCGAGAAGTATCACGCACTGCCCCGCACCCTTTACGCCCTGCTGTTCGACGACGGGGGCTGCTACATAGGCCAGAGCTCGAACCCGCAGCAGCGGGAGAAACAGCACCGCTCGCGCCAAGGCGGTTGGCACCGCCCTTTCCAGTTCCATGTGCTGAGCGTGGTGACGGCCACCCGGGCGGAAGCCGAAGCCCATGAACAGGCCTGGCGCGTCAGGGCGTCGAAGGAAGGATGGCGTGTCTACGCCAAGCCACCTGGCATCGTCATCAACCCCCACCGTCGGGCAACGCCTCACGTGCGATGGTTGGCACATCAGTGCCGGTGGACACTGGGCACACCGATGAGGCGTGCTGTGAAACGTGTGCTGTGGTGGCCGTGGATCACGGTGGGGGCCAGCCTCTTGCTGCTGGCCCGCTGCGTCACCGGGTGAGCACGGGGCCGCGTTGCTTCTGCACCGGCACCTGGGGTTTCGGCTTCAATCCCGCCAGCAGCTCTTCCACGTCCTGGACCAGGTTGCGCACGGGAGCGGCCTGGGTCTCGGACAGTCCGACGCTCAGTGCCATCTCCTTATGGCGTTCGGTGCCCAGGCGTTCGGCCATGCGCTCCATGACGTCGTCCGTCGTATACATGCGGTAGCTGCCCTTGGTCAGGCGCGTGAACGCCACCAGGGCCGATTGCTGGTCGAGCATGCCCATGTTGGTGGCCAGGTGGTAGATCTCCGCCTTGCCTTGCCCTTGGGACTTGTGGACGGTCATGGCATACCGGTGGGCCAGCGCGTTGTGCTCGCTCGTGTTGAACCGCACGAGGCGCCCGTTCTCCTTCGGGTTCGAAGCTTCGATGCGCACCACCAGATCGTAGCCTCCCGCCTTGTCCTTGCGGATGCTCTCCACCGTGCCTTCCGTGCCGTTGATGACGCCCAGATCGTTGTTCGTCGCCGTGAACATCACTCGGTCTCGCCGGGACAGCGTCAGGTCTTCCCATTGCCCCTTCACGATCGACCGGAAGGTGACTTCCTCCTTGTCCAGCACCCCCTGCTCCTGCAGCCCTTTTCGGATGGCCATGTTGAGCGTGGTGACCTCGCCCCGGGTGTGGGCCAGGACCAACTTCTCGTCCATCGGGGTGGGGTCTTTCAGGTAGTCGTCTACCAACGCCTTGATGGCCTGTTTGTCCGTGCCGAAGTCGTCGATGCAATTTCGCTCCTTGAGATTGCGAAGGATCTGCGCACCCATATCGAGGGTGCCTTGGCGGCTCCGGTGCCCTCGGCGCATGTCCTTGACCCTCCCGTGGTGGTCCCGTTCGTAGAAGCTGTTCGCGGTGACAAGGTCACCGGCGTTCTTCTGCCGACGGATCTCGGTCAACTTCGTGTCGCCCAGGGCCATCTTTGCCAGCTCGAAGCCGTTGCCGGCCGCAATGGGCTGGAGCTGATCTGTGTCTCCCTGGACCAACAGCTTGCAGCCAATGCGCTGACAATAGGTCATCAGCTTTAAGGTATCGCCGGTGGCGATCATCCCAGCCTCGTCGAGCACGACCACGTCCTTCTTCGTCAGGGCCACCTTGCCCTGCCGCACCTGGGAGAAGAACTTCGCCACGGACATGCAAGGCATGCCGGACTCTTCCTCCAGCTTCTTGGCGGCCTTGCCACCGACTGCCAGCCCCATCAGCTGCTTTCCTTCCGCTTCGAAGCACTGCTTGTAGACTTCAGCCACGGTGGTCTTGCCCGTGCCGGCCAACCCCGACATGACGCCGACACCTGCGGTTCCATAGGTCAGGTGACCGATGGCGGCCTTCTGCTCCTCGGTGAGGGTGAACCCCTTTCGCTTCTCATACGCGGCGATCTCCCGGTCAACCGTAGAGCGGAACAGCTTCAGGTCCGTCTCGTTCTCCCGCTCCTTCGAGCGGCGGATGATCTCGGCTTCCCATTCGACCATCCAGGTGGCGGCGAATCGGTCCTCGCGGTGCTTGCGCGCCAACCGATTTCCCCGATCGTCTTCGTGGAGGTGTTCGGCTTTCACGCGCACCAGGTCGTCCTGTTCGGTGAACTCCTTCACCATCTTGAGCACCTGTTCGGCGTTCTTCTGCCCGGCGAATTCCATACCCAGCTCCCGAACCAGGTCATGCTCGCAGAACATCGCCTCGTTCTCGTGCATGCGCTTCAAGACCTCATCGAATGTATGTGGGTCCAGGTGTTGCCCTTTGGTCTGCTTGAGGGACTGGGTGGTGGGGACCAGATCCGGTCTTTCCTTGGCGATGTTGGCGAAAGTCTGCTGCCAGTCCTTGACCACCTGCTCGAACGGCGGTTCTTCCTTCTTCTTGCGGGTGGCCTTACAGGCCTCGTCGTGGCTGGCCGAAGGGTGTTCCTTGACGTAGTCCAGGATTTCCTGGCGACGGGTCTTCGCCTGGAGCACCAGTTCCCGGTCGATGCCCGCGATGGTAGTGAGAATCTGGCCCGTCTCGCGCCCCATCACGTCCACCTCGCGCTCCCGCTGGATCCCGTAGCCCAGCGCCTTCATCGCGCTGTAGAGCTCGGCCTTGTAGAGGTGATCAGCGGCGTGGCGGTGACGGTAGATTTCGATGGCGTCGAAGGTGCCCCATTTGCCGTCCTCGCCCTTCGAGATCCCGTAGACCAGGTGATGGGTGTGAAGGTCACTTTGCACGTTCCTGTTGCTTACGTGGTCGGCGGCGGTCCACACCAGGCCCTGCGTTCCGATGACTTCTTTTCCTCCCTTCTCCCGGCGGGTTTCCACCTTGCTCTCGATGTAGCCCATGGCCACGGCGCAGGCCTGGCGGTGGGCCTCCAGGATGGCCAGCTTCTCGCGCTCGTCCGCCAGCGCAAAGGCCACGCTCACATCCCCGGGGGCGGAAATGGTCAGATCGAACCCCACCCGATGGCCGCCCTCCCACTTCTCCATCGGCTTGCCATCCTCGTCCAGGCGCACGTTGTCCCAGCGATCTGTCTTGATGACCAGTCGGGGTTCCTCGCCCGCGTTTTGGCACAACGGCCTTCCGGTGGGTGAAAAGCCCTTGCCGAGCTTTTCCATCACCTCGCGGGTGACCGGCTGACCTTTAAGGCCCAGTTCGGCCGCAAGGCTCCCGCCCCAATTGAGGGTCTGGCGGGGATCGGGCCCGCCTCCGGCGTAGTAGGCCACGGCGCCGTCGATGGACAGGCGCTCGGTGGCCAACATGTAGTCGAACATGTTGCCGTTGCGCTTGTTGTGGCCGCGGGCGTCGATTCGCGTGCAGTTGATCATGGGGAGCTCCGAAACCTTGACTGATCCAAGGTCCCAGAAATCGGAGAGTTGGCAAGGCCGCTCACCGCTTGAACAGCGCGTCGATCTCTTCGGGGGTCATGGCCAGCACACGCTGGACGTCTTCGACGCCGCTCTGGGTGATAGGGAAGGCAAACGCACCACCCGGCAACGTAACCGACGGCGTCGCCTCACCTTCCACCGGTCCAGCGGGCTTGGTGGTCCACTTTGCGGACTCCTGCCCTTCGCGCACCTGCGGGTAGGTCTTCCCTGGCCATGCGAGAAGGAGCACATCGCCCCCCATCTGGACGATCGCCTCAATGCCCCACTTCTCAGGTCCGTAGCGCTTGCCCTTGCGGAAGCCCAGTCGGTCGGTCAGCTCCCCACTGGAGATCAGCGCCCTGCTCTCTTCATGGACCTGCGCCTTGTCCTCGTGCGAACGCCAAGCTACCTTGTGCTTGCCCAACTGGCCTGCGAGCTTCTCGCGGGTAGCGCCCATCTGGACTTGGCAGACCACGTGGGTGCCCACCAGGGATGAGAACGCCTGCGCCGTCTTTTCGCCGTAGACCAGTTCGATCTGGGCATGGTCCTGGACCGCCATGACGGCCACCACGCCCTTGCTGCGCCCCAGTGCCAGCAACGGGTCGATGTTCAGCCGTCCTGCACTGGTGAGCTCGTCGAACACGAAGTAGAGCCCTCGCCCGCTTTCGTTGTCCGGCAGCGCAGGCCCGATGAGATCCGGAACCGCCACGTTGATCATGGCAGCGATGTAGGCCTTGGTCAGCGTAGGATCGGGCCCCGATTGAACGATGATCTGCTTGCGGCCGATGTAGTCGTCTCGAATCCATTCGGTCATTGAGAAGCGGCGTTTGCCAACCTTGGGCCAGGCGGTGGCCAGATCATCGATGAGGCGGGTGAAGCCACCGAGGGTGGACAACACGCTGGCGGTGGTCTGGCTCTCGGCGTTGGCGACCAAGGCAGCGCCGCGGGGGTAGTGGTGGCGCATTCCCTCACACATGACCGCCGCGGGTCGCCGCAGCAGCTGGGCCAGCTCAGGGAAGCCCCAGGCGACCGGCTGAGTGTTCTGCAGCTCACGCACGCACCCGATAAAGAGATCCTGGGCGGCCATGGTCCAGAACTTCGAGCTGCCCTCTCCTTCAGGAATGAGAGAAGCCGCGAAGGCGGCAGCCTGTGTGGGGGTGCGCACGTCAGCGGCCACGTCCCACACGTAGGACCGTGAGTCGAACGGTGACACGATGATGGGCCGTTTGAAGATCGAGGTGAAATCCCCTTTGATGTCGTAGAGGAACAGCTTCGCGCCCTTCATCCGCGTCAGCTGCTCCAGGATGTGCTTGAGGATGACGCTCTTGCCCGAGCCCACCGAACCCGTGAGGAGCACGTGACGTGCCCACTGCTTCTTCGACAACACCAGGTCGGGATGCAACGACAAGGCGAACGGGTCGCCTACTACCTCCTTCGGCGTCAGCGAGCGGCGACGCGCTTCCACGATGGCCTCCTGGCCTTCCAGCAATTGCGGACCCGCCAGGTGCCATGTGTTGCTCACCGGCTTGGCTTCCTTCAGGAACACACGCACTGCCAGGTAGACCGCCAGCGCAAGGGACACTCCGATCCGCGTCCAGGTGGCCCAAGGGTGGTGGTAGGAGACCAATTCGATGAACTGACGGGCTTCCGCACGCAGGGAGATGCCGGCGGTCAGGAAGTGGTAGCCGGTCACCAGGCCCCCCTTCAGGGCATCGGTGAAGCGAATGAGCTGGCCATCCGGGTTGGGGATGAACCAGGCGACGCCCATGGCGCTTACGTAGACCACCCCGAACGTGAATCCGCCGCCGAGCAAGGCGCGGTGCCAGTAGCGCACCGGTTGTGAAGGGGCGACGTTGCCGGGAACCTCGCCCAGGGCGTCATAGGGCTTGGGCTTGCTCATAGCTGCGCTCACGCTGGTGCATACGCGTGGGGGTGCGCCCCCGCCAGCCGGGCTGCTCGGCGTCGGCACCGTTGCGCATCAGTTGATCGCAGGCGCGGGCGTGCTTGTGGAGGGCGGCGAGGTGGAGCGGCGCCCAGCCCTGCCCGTTCAAAGCCGAAATGTCGGCTCCGGCATCCACCAAGGGCTTTATCAGGTGGGCATGCCCGAAGCGGGACGCATGGTGGAGCGCCGTGTTGCCGCTGGCATCGGCCATGCGCACCTCGGCCCCCATCTCGATGCAGGCCAGTAAGGCCGCTTCGTGCCCTGCACGCGAAGCCCCGGTGAGCCAGGCTTGCCATGGAGCGTTGTCTCTGAGGCGTTGGGCGTCGGCCTGTTGTGCACTGGCCTCTTCAGCAGCCATGGCCAGGTCATGGAACAACCCCGTGTGCTGGGCAGGGGTAAGGCGGGCCACGTGATCGGCGATGGCACTGAACGCCATGGGTTCGTTCTTGTCACCCAGCCGCCGCTCGAAGGCCCTAACCATGTCTCGGGTCGAGGCGTTTTCGGGAACGTCGAAGGTCAAGCGGTGAAGCCCCCAACGGAGGTCCACTTGGGTAGCCCAGTCGTTGTCGCCTTTCCTCACCTGCCAGGAGAGGTCGCCTCGTCGCCCCTCGACGGGGGCCAGGCTCAAGGCATGTGCGCGGGCCAGGACGACGGAAGCGTGCTGCTGCTCGGCGCCAAACGCATGCAGCAAGGCGTCCACCAGGACCTCCGTTCGGTGGAGGCCCAGGGGGCGCAATTGGTGTTGGAGAGATTCACGGGGGTCCATCCCCATGGTTGTAAAGACGAATCTGCGTCCGTCAAGCAAAAGGCCATCACCAGCGTTGGTGGGTCAGGTAGGACTTGAACCTACAGGGGACGCAATGCCAACAGTTTTACAGACTGCCCCGGCTGCATTACCGGACTACTGACCCTTGTGAAGCTTTACCGTTCGGAACGATGCTCATCCCGGGATGGGTGCCAAGATCATCCAGACCATCACTGTGATGACCCAGAGGGGGTGAAGCCAGAACATGAACTCGTCGCCATCGAACCGGCGGATGCTCTTTCGGACGTAAATGTGACAACGACGGAACACACTGCCAGTTAGTCGAAGGAGCATTTAGAAACGTAGATGATGCCGACGGCAAAGACGAACCCGCCAATCACGGCTTTCAGCAAGTGTGGGATTGCAGCAGGGAACCACATGAATGCGGCGATGAACATCGCCACCAAGAGGAATCCGGCAACTACAACAGGAACGAGGTTCTCGAAAGCGAAATCTTTGAGGGCTTCAATCAACATGTCGGTCTCCTGGGTTGGTAGTTTATGAGTAGGTCGGTCTACTCTTGTTACACCTTCAGGAAACCACACCAGAACTGGGTGTCAAGTCGCAAAAAAGCCCGATTCTGTGAAGAACCGGGCAGTTTTTGACTTTAGTCGTTTGACCAAGGATTACTGGCTGAAGACGTTCCGCTGGCGCTGCTTCTCGTGCTTATCCCAGTCGAAGTTCTTCTCATAGTCCTTCATGAACTCAGCTTCCTTCTGAGCCGTGCGGGCATACTCGGCGTAGCCCAAGCGCCCCGGCCCGTTCTCCATCCGCTGCTCACGGGTCAGCATGGGAGGGCGCTGTTCTTCCCCCTGACGCTGCTGGCGCCACTGCTGGACGGTCTGAAAGGCCACCTGTTCGTGCTGGTTGTCGGGTTGGCTTTCGGCCCTGGCCTTGTCGGTCTCCTGAATCTTCTTCTGCAAGGCCTCGATCTGCTCCGGGCTGGCCTTCTCGGCCCAATCCAGCAACCGCTGCCGGCGCTCCTCAATGGCCTGCTGGTCCTTGCCCACGGACTGATCGTAGGCCGCCCTGGCTTCTTCTTTCTGGACGGGGGGGCGATCGCCCAACAGCTTCTTGTTGCGCTGTGCCCGCAGGGTGCGCAGGTCGGTCAGGGTTTCCATGGGTTGGGTAAGGGTGTCGCTCATGTGGGGTTCTCCGGTGGGGATGGGATACATCGAGAGTTGATCAAATCGGCGGATTGGCAAGGGGGCGAACCCCCTTGCCGCTCTCCGTCAGTCCAGATCCGGAACCAGCTCGGCCAGGTCGATGCGCTTGTGACCGGCGCGGTTCAAGGCAACGATGGCGTGGCCGCGGGGCTCCAGCAGGGCCTGATACTCCTCAGGCCCGAAGAGAGGCTGGACTTCCCGCTTCCCACCAGTGGGCATGTCGATGTCACGGGCCAGCTCGTCCTGACCAATGACGTCCTCCGCGCCGATCCTCCAGCGGCGACCCGTGGCCGGATCCACACGCAAGGCGGTCAGGCGGCCCGCACCTTCCAGGCGCATCTTGTCGAAGACGGCCGCATGGGGGTGGTTCGGATCGTTGAGGACCGAGTGACGGTAGTTTTCCAGGCCACCCTTGTAGTCGATGCCGCGCGTCTTTTGCTTGAAGGTCGTCAGCATGGCTTGGCCGAACCGCTTGATCAGATACTCCACGGTGTTGAAAGAGCACCTCAGCGCGCCAACCGATTGCATGAGGTTCGCTAGAAGCTCAGCTTTCGTGCGACTGCCAAATGCATCCTCCAGACTCTCGAACCCTTGGGTTGCCAACACGGGCATCAGGCCCAACGAGCGTGAAATGGAGAACATGTCCGTGTCGTCGGCCGTAAGCAACAGGTGGGCCTCATCCATCATCAGCATGACCTCCACCTGGCCTGGCAATGCTTGCCGCCACTTGTCACCGTGCGCACCGCGGGCCTTGATGCCATTCATCACCCGCTGCTTGAGCAGACGCATCATCATCTCGCCCGCGTCGCCGTATTGGGTAGGCGGCAGGAACAGGCCCACCATCTCGCCATAAAGTGCCTTGGACACGTCCACCTCACCCTTCTCGATCGAGTGCCAGGGGATGTCGTTGGCGTCGCGCAGCTTCTCACCCCGCAACAGCTTCTCCAGCAGACCACGGGAGTTCAGCGTGAACGACTGCCGTTGTTCGGCGTTCATGGCCGGAACTTCCAGCAGCGCCCACTCCAGGGAGCTCTGAAGCTGCGACATGGGACGTTTCAGATCCGGGTGGATCGTTTGCGGCTCGTTCTGCTGGCGCTTCCGGTAAGCGTTCAGATACGCGGCATGCGTCGCACGCCCTTCTTCATCCAGGCTGTTGTCCGGCTCTTCCAGTCCCAGATACTTGATCACTTCCATGATCTTCGGGTTGGGCTTGGGGATCGTCCCGGTGGGAATCACTCGCTCGACGTTGGACAGAAGCTTGGCGTGGTGCAAGGGGGTGTAGGCCCAGCCTCGATCAGAATCCACCACGCAGGAGTAGAGACCCATTTCCTGGACCACATCCGCCAACCGTTCTTCCACTTCGGTGGTGTTCTGGCCAAGTTTGCGGAGCTTGCGCTCTTCGAGTTTCAGGAGCAGCTGGGATTCTTCCAACCCATCGAGCTTGGCCATGCACCAAGCACGGTAGTTTTTCTCGTGCTCGACCAAGGCCTTCAAGATGATTCCGGTGTGGTAGATGAACGCATCGCCACCGTCGGACCACAACTTGGACTTTTCATCCACGACGCCACCGGACGCACCACGCAACGCCTTCACGATCTGATCCGGCTCCAATCCCTCATAAGGACCGACGGCCAGACCCGGCTTCACCACGATGTCGAACAAATCCTCCAGGTCGGAGATGATGGCCCCGTCCTTTCCATCAGCGATCAGTGCACCACCCGCCATTCCCTTCTTGCCAGCCTTCCGTGCAATGGCCTCTACCGCCCGCCGATAGCGGCGCGCAATCGGGCGCAGGATGCTGTATGACTTGCCCGTTCCGGGCATGCCAAAGACGATCAGGCCTTGAGTCAGGTCACGCAAGGACAGCCTCATGATCGTCCCCTTGTCAGGAGAATAGCCGTAACCCTTGTCGGTGAGATGGCCGGTGGCGCGGCCGATCGTGATCAGCGGCGTCGTGTCATTCAGCGCGTTCTGAGCCTGCTGCTCACGCGCCTTCACGTGCGAGTTGACCAAGGCCCCTTGGGTGCCCAAGTTGTTGTCGTTGTTCTGCAGGCAGAGGCGAGCACCGGTCTGGACGAAGTTGCCCTCGGTGAACTGCATGGCATACATGCAGGCCAGCACGAAAGGCACAGCATCACCCAGGCCCCAGGGCAGAACCTTGGCAACCAGGAGCGCGCCCAGAATGATGCCCACCCACTTCATCGCCTGGATGAACCGGGCGGCGGTGCCGCCGATGACGCCGCGGTGGGGATGGGAGGCGGCAGCCACCAGGCAGACCACGAAGATCACACCCACCAGGCCAAAGGCGATGACCGCGGCCTTGGTGAAGAAGGCCATGTAAGCCTGGAGCCCAGCCGAACCCGCTGCCGCACCTCCGACTCCTAGAGCGCTGAACTTTGACATGCCCGCCATGCCCATCGGAATCCACTGGAGGAGCACCAAGGCCTTCAAGGCTTCCTTCATGCTCTCGCCCTGCTTCAGGGCGATAAAGTAGGGAATGGTCGTCAGCAGGAAGGCCCAGCCCGCCCAGCCGATCCACGAGACCAGGAACAAAGTCAGCGCTCCAATCGCAGGGAACGCGAGATACATCAGGGGAGTGGCAATGCTGTCATTGCCCTGCCCCATGTCGTTGCCCTGAAGGAAGCCTTCGGCCCGGCGGCCGTTCTTGGTGATGGTGATGCGGGACTGGCTGTCGCGCAGGTCCTCCGGGACCTTCGGCCACCACTCCTGAAAGTCGTCCTCGCTCATCCCTTCCGGCACAAGGAACGCGTTCTTCTCCTCGTTCCACACTGCGCCGCACTCTGCAGCCAGTTGGGTGTCCTCTGAAGGAACGTCCAGGACGCGGCTGCGCACCCGGTCGCTCAGATCGAAGCGCCCCACCAGGTTTTCGAACTGTGCGTTCGATTGAACGATGATGGTTTCGCGGATGGTTGAGGCCTCGCCTTCCCTACGGCGGAATTTGCGCCCCAGGCCGCTCGTCCAGTCGATGACGCTCAGAATGTTGATGTTCAAAGCCATGGCGTTGTTCCTCCCTTAGTTGCCAAGCCAGTGCGACAGGACGGCGAGCACCGCGCACAACGGCGCGATCGCCAGGAAGCCCGCCTGGGCCACCCAGCGCTCAGCCACCTGCTCCACCTGGCTCGCGTAGAGCCGATCCTTCGTCCAGGCTTCATAAGCCGCGTCGTTGTCCACCGGCGGCACGCGATCGGCGCGCAGGTAGTAGAACGAACGCCTCACGGCTTCCGTCAGGTGCCCCATGCCCAGCGACTCGGGGCTTCCGATGAGCAGTCGCCCGTGAAGGTTCATCCACTTCGAGCCGAAGTGAAGCTTTCCGGGTTCCCGGTATTGCGTGAACAGCCACTGGAACATGTTTCCCCCTTGATTGATGAGTAGGTCACTTCTTTCTAGATCGAATCCGCGAGTTGGCAAGGGGGATCACTTGATGCCGGACTTCTCCGCCCAAGCGTCGAGGTCGTCGCTCGCCTTCTGCTGCCAATCGTTCTTCCGCTCGGCAGATGGTGCGGGGGCTTTCTTCGGCAACGGGGGTGACGCACGTTTCGGCGAAGGCTTGGGTTGGGCCTCTTTCGGCGCTGACGCCGTCACCGCGGGAGCGGCGACAGGCTCGGGTTTCGCGATCGTGGGCACTGGCCTGGCCTGCTCTGGAAGCACTGCTGGCGCGGGCGCGACCACGGGAGCCTCCACCACCTCGGACACCTGTTCGGGAACAACCGGAGTGGCAATCGGTGCCACGGGAGCTGACGCGCTCGGCGGCGGCTGCTCATTCTTCTCTTGCAGGAAGTGGAGCGCCCCAGCGACCAATGACACCGCCACCACGCCACCCAAGACCCAGGGCCAACGGGTGCGGAGCCTAGATTGCAGGGACACCTGCGGCCCCTCTGGAGCCGTGGCGTCCGGTGAGTGACTAGGCTCCTCAACAGCACCGAGAGCCAACTCGCTCTGCCCGATCGAAACGTCATTGGTCACCTGAGGTTCTTCGACAGCATCTGCTGGCAGATCCGAAAGAGCGCCCACCTCCGGTGCCAAGTCAGGCGCCTCCACGACCGGCTGTTGTTCAATCGGTGCTGCCACAAGAGTCGCTTCGCCCACCTCAACCGCAACTGCTTCGCCGGCAATTGCAGCTGGCTCATGGACGGGTAACGCTTCGACCACGTCCTCGGCTGCCATTTCGGCGGAGGGTGCTTTGCCCTCCCATACCTCCCCATCAACAAGCACAAGGTCCTGAGCCATGCCGTCAGCCACGAGATAACCCGGCCCCTCGCTGTTCAAGAACTTTGTCGCCACCTCGACTTCGGCCTGTTGGACCGTCGGCGTGCTCGACCAATCTTCTTTCGTAGCTTCAACTCGTTCTTCCGCGGCCTTGGCTAGCCTGGCGTCCACGGTCGCCTTGACGTCCCTTGCCTTCTCCGCGGCTACAGCCGCCCCCTTCTGGGTCAGCTCGGCGGCGCGCTTGCCGATGACCCCGGCCCAGTGACCGGCGGCTTTCAGGGTTTCCTTGGTGTTGTCGGACACCAGCTTTTCCTCCACCGATGGAGCAGTGGTCTGGGCCGCGTTGGCACGCTTCAACAGTTCATCGCGCTTCCGCTTGCGGATCAGTTCTTCGGGGGTCATGGGTTCTCCTGGGAGTGGGGGAAGGAAGCCCGGGCATCGGGTGATACCCGGGCAATCGGTATCAGCGAACGTCTGGCACCGGGGTCACGACGATCACGTGCTCGCCCTTGCCGCAGCGGTCGTCCACCGTCACCTTCGACAACGCACCGCGCTTGGCCAGCTCCACGATGGGCACCTGGCAGGCGGTCTTATCGGCGCCCTGAAACACGACCGTGAGCCCGTTGGTCGACTTGGTCAGCAAGCCGGCGAACTTGTCCAGGAACGCCTGGGTGTCCTTGTCCAGCCGCTTCATGTCGGCGGGGTTGTAGTTCAAGCGCAGCGAATCCAGGGCGGCTTCCTGCTTGCCTTCGACCGTCTCGGTCCTCGTGACGACTTCGGCCTTCATGCCAGCCGCTCGTGCAGCATCCGCGGCCTCTTCGGCATGTTCGCGCTGCTGCTTCATGTAGGACGCCGTGGCACCCACGGCCGCACCCGCGGCGCATGCAGCAACGGCTCGGTCCTTCTTGCCAGTCAGGTAGGCCAGCGCGCCACCGGCGACGCAGCCGATGCCACCGGCCTTGAAGACGCGCTTCTTGTCGGTCTTGGGCTTCTCATCGGTGGAAGCGACCGTCTCCGACGGGTTGGTCTGCGCCATGACCTGCAGCGGCATTGCCATCGGCAGGCAGGCGACCAGGCAAAGGGTGATTGGGAAGGTGGAACGTTTCATGGGATGGATCTCCTATACGTGGGGGGAAGGAAGTCAGGCGCGGGGGGCGAGCATGGGATTAGGTGCGGGCGCCTTGGCCGCACCGGTGCTCTTGGCTGGGTGCTGGGAGAGAGATGTCAGGACACGACGCAACACGTCTTCGTAGTTCTGAATGGCCTGGGACTGCTCGGCCTTCATCTCGTCGCGCAGCCGCTTCTGGTCTTCCTGGAGAGACCGGCGCAAGGTCGCGTTCTCCTCGCGCAGTTGATCGAGGAGAAACTCCAGGTGAGCGTTGGAGTTCTCCAGCGCCGCGGCTAATGTGACGCTCGCGTTGTGCCGCTCCAGTGCATCGCGCACGTAAGCGTTGAACGGCATGCCGGTCTCGCGAGCAAGACGGCGAGCCAGTTTCAGTTGCTCGTTGTCCAGGTTTACGTTTTGACGAACGAACGCCATTGGTCGAGTAACTCCGTTTCGGTATTACTCCACCGATACCTGGAATCTGCGACTTGGCAAGGCCCCACCGCAGGAGCCTGAAAAACATGGGCGAAACGCCCTAACAAGCTCCGACGCTGTCTCCATTCACTGGTGACAAGGTCAGGTCTTGATTGCATTGAGATTTCGCCAATCGTGACGCAGATTTTGGGCGCGAAGCGCACACCCACTTCAGTGCGTCATGTGTATGACGAGTCCAGGACACCCTCCAGGCTTCTGCTTCGGTGCCTGGGCCGACACTGCTTCAACCGACGCGGAGCTGTTGCCGTTGCTTTTCGCCCCCCTTGCGGATCGCCATTGCAGAGGTATTGGTAGTGCATCCCCCACCGGTTCATCTCTCTCCACGTTCACGCCATGCCTTCCCTCACCCCACGCTCCCCTACCCCTCTCGCCCTCCGTCGCACCTCGCACGGACAGACAGCTGCGTTCGTTCGGCCACCCGCATCTTCTCGCCGGCCAACCCTCATCAGTGACCCCCGCAACCCATCAGCGTTGCACTCGAAAACGGTTGAGGCATTCGTTTTAGTCAAACCAGTTGAGGGACGCTGGATGCACCGCGCGGGTCGTTTTAGTCACACGGGAGCAGCCGCCCTCGCAAACCGAATCGTGGTTCGGAATTCCGCGCGACTTTTCGTTTTAGTCAATCGAGTGAGGGGGTTTGTTCGTCGCCTCACACCCGCCAACCATCGTGGTCTTCAACCCACTACCGTTCACCGGAGACCCGCCAATGAGCACTGACGAATTCGGCTCATTCGCTCAACGTGTGTTGGAAAAGCACCGCGCCCGTGCCGCTGAAAACCCCCGGTGGGCGCTAGACCTCCTGCGGCGACAAGATGACCCGGCGTGTGCGTTCTGTTGCTCGCCCATCGACGTGACCCGGCGGCAATCGTGGGGGCTCTCACCCCTCGTTCCGTTCACCCAGGGTGGCCCCGTCGAACCGTCAAACCTGCGGATGGCCTGCAAGGCGTGTGCAGCCGAACGGGGCGCGCGCGACCTGTTGGCCTGGGAAGAGCTGGCAGGCCGGGTGCCCGCCGACCATCTCAACGCCCTGAAGGAAGAACGCCTGAAGGTGCTCAAACGCTCGGACAACCACCTGACCTCTGCAGGGCACTACGCCAAGCCTTCAACCGTGCTTGCCCTCCTCCAGGAACGCTGGAAGCACCCCAGGTTTCTCGTCCACGTGGAACGGCATGGGGGCGGATGGTTTGTGGGCTGGCCGCTGGCCCAACGCGATCAACCCTCACGCAACAGCGCCGCCGCCCTGCTGCGTCAGGTGCACCGGGCCCGGTGGCTGGAACACGAAGAGGTGGTGGGTTTTGACGTGTCGGAGGAAGTTTTTCAAACGGCTGTCTGGCAGCTCATCGAGCACCACGCGTTGGTCGTAGACTTAGGCGAAGGCAGCGCCGCCGGTGGCGATCGAACCTGGCAAGACAGCTGGCGGGTGCGCTACCCCAGCTTCCACCAAGTGCGCCGCCGGCGGACTTTCCCGCATGAGAAACCTTGGCCCTCCCATCGGGAAGGCAGCCCCTTGGTATTCAGCACCAAGGCCAGCGCGGTTCGGATGCGAGCCAAGCGCCAGGCCGCCCGGGAGCAGGAAACGAAGGAACGGTGGCTGGACGCCCGCCGTCGGTTGGCAAAACGGGACGAGGACGTTGACGCTGGCCGGTTGCGGCCTTACCTGTCAGGGGAGCGCGACGCTCTTCAGGCGGACGTGGACGAGCTGGCAGGGCGTTGGGTGGCGGCGCGGAAGCCTTTGACCTCCTTGGGCGCCGAAGGGCCGCCCATCCAGGCCTGACGATACGACCACACGGCCCTAATCGCCGTCGCTCTGCTCGTCGTCGTCATCCAGGCGCTCCAGCAACTCCTCAATGCTCAGATGCTGGCATTCGCCATCAACCGTCAGCACACGTTCGCTCGTGCCGGGCTGGGAAATTTCGTTCGCCAACACCCTGACCTTCATGGTGTATGCACCGGGCTTCATCGGAAGGAATGCCAGGTCTTCCCCCACACGCCGCGTCTCACCCGGGCGGACAGTTCCCAGCAATGACAGATAGAGCGGCTCGGGTCCTTCCTCGTCCACTTCGGTTCGGCTGTCGCCAGAGAACGAAGGCCGGATGTTCCATTCCTCGGCCGGCAGATCCGGCAAGTCGTCGGCGGTCAACATCTTGAACGGCTGCCCCCCGTCGTTGGTCCAGGTGACTTCGAGCTTGGCGTCGGTCAGGGCGAAAGTGGAGCGATTGGTCAGGGCCAGCCGGATGCGGATGAGGCAGTTCTTCGACTGAAGGTAGTCCGCTCCTTCCCTCCAGTAGTGGCGATTTTCCCTGTTGAAGTTGGGAGCCGCCATGAACGCCGAGGGTTGCTCCCGCCGGTAATCGGGCAGCTTGTCGAAGGTCAGGAACGCCCGTTCAAAGTGATCGCCCAGTGGGCGGTTGTCCTGGTCAAGCACCAGCAGGTCGAACAGCGCCTCGCCTTTCGATTGATCGGCAACCCCCATCCGGTAGATCTCGCGCGGGGTGGCGATTCCGGTCGCGCTGCCGCGGCGCAGGTAGACCGTATTGGCTTCCACCTTGCCGTAGGTCTTGGTGACGTAGAACGGCCGGGACTGCTTGGGGATGGTGATGACCGCGATGTGCTTGCCATCGAAGAGCTGCTCCTCATACTTGAAGTTGAGCTTGCTCTCCAGCTTTTCATTGACGAACTGCTGCACCCGCGAATCGTCGATCGCGCCCTGGGCGGGCACTCCCACCACTTCTGCAGGATGCGGGGCGTTCTCCTTGAACCCCATCAAGATGTAAGCCTCACCCTGACGTTGGGTGTTGGCCATCGCCAGGATGTCTTTCAACAACTCGGACTTTTCGTCCTCTGAAGCTTTTGCAAACTTGTAACGCTCAGCTTTGTAGTCCAGGGTAGACCCCTCCCCGGCGCTCCGAAGCTCCTCCAAAAGTGAATCGGGAAGCATGCGTGTCCTCTCTCGACCGGAGCCAGGGTCAGTAGATCTTCCCGTTCTTGGCCTTGCCCCGGTTCCGCACGGCCACCCTGGCGGCTTTCCGCTCCTCGGCGTGCTCGTCCGCCGGCGAGCTCACGACCAACAGGGTCTTCTCTTTGATGAGTGTCGCGGCGGCATAGTCCGCCAGCGCCACCATCGCGGTGGTCAGGGCCACTTCGCGGCCGGCGTCCTCGGAATCCTCGTAACCGAACAGCTTGGCGATGTTTTCCCGAAGCTTCGGTGGGATCGTCACCATGGCCCGGTGGTGGCGCAGGCCATCCTCGCGCCGGCGGTAATCGTGGAGGGTGACCGATCGGGGCATGACCATGTGAACCCGCTTCCCACCCACCGTGCCCGCCCGCTGGCTGTCGTCGTAGTCGAAGTAGGACTTCCGCTCCGGGTAGTCGCCCGGCCCCAGAAGGATGTGCTCAGGAATGCGCCCGATCGCCGGCTCGGCCTTCGTGCTCTGGCGCGACGCCTTGGTGTGAGTGACGTTCTTGACGTCATCCAGCGTGCGCTTGGCAGTTTTTTTCGTCGCCGCTTTCTTGGCGGGAGCTTTGCGAGTGGCCATGGGTAGGTCTGGGAGGGACACCAAAGGAAGGTCCATCATGCCGCAGCCCTCCCCTTGGCGTCACGCTTGAGGGTCTTGCGCACCCTCACGGCCAACCCGTGGATCTCTTCCTGGGCTTTCAGGGCCCACCGGTCGGCAGCGTCGAACACCGTCTGGCCCTGCTCGTAGCAGTCCGCGATCAGGGCCCGGTCACGCACAAGAACTGCTCCGGCCATCTTTGGATGCTCCAGCCGGCGACGGTGAGAAGCGCGTTTCTCGTTCGCCCGATTGGCGATGGGCAGATAACGCTTGCCCTTCTTCTCCAGCACCTCCACCGTCCGCAGGAAGATGAGGAAGCTGGCACCGTCCAGCAGCGTGGGGACCAGGTAGAGATCGGCCTCGGGAATCACTTCATTGTCCGGGAGCCTGGGCGGGGTGTCAGTGATCTCAATCTGAAACCCTGGGGAACGCGAGCGACCCACCGAGAACGGGGTTTCATCCGACAGGGCCGCAAAGGCGCTGGCGCCGCCCTGGGGGTCCCGGTCGTTCACCAGCACACGCAGCCTGGGGTCGCGGGCGTAACACCCGGCGAGGTTCAGGGCCAAGGTGGTGCGGCCGACACCGCCCTTCAGGGAGAAGCAGCACAAGCGCATTGAAAACTCCATCAAATGAGTAGGTAGGGGTAGCCCAACCGACTCTACAGAGAGTCAATCGCAACGCAAGTGCATGTTTTTGCATATGTTTTAGCCGTTAAGGCGCCGGACTCTTTTCCTTGAACATGGCGCACTGCTGGGGTGACCTCACCCCACACTTGATGGGGGGAAGCGTCCGCTGGGTGATCATGGTTTCGGACGGTGACACGTGGAGATCAAAGGGCTGCTCAGCCATCCAGTCCTTCAACGCGGGTGGAACATCGCCATCCAGTTCCTCGAAGATCGTTCGGCGCTGATTGCCGATCCAGTATTCGGCGAAGGGGTCCGCGCCCGCGGCCGCCAGGATGAGGGCCATCTGGTTGAACCCGTAGGCCAAGTGGGGACTGTCGCGATACGCCTTCCACCCCATGCAAGCCAGGTGGAACGCCGTGATTCCTTGCGGGCTCAATGGGGCATCCAGCGACGGGAAGCCACGATTTTCCTCAGCTGACCGCCAGGCGTCGATTCGGGCTTGATGAATGCGGCGCACCAGGTGGCGCAGCAGAAACGGGTTGTTGGCCTGGACCGCGGCGTGGAGCTCGCGGGCGAAGTGCTCTTTGGGGTTGAGGGCGCTCATTTCCACTTCGCCTCTTTTCGGCTCTTCTGCTCGAAGTGGGCTTTCTCTTTCGCCAGGCGAACCAGCCGATGGCGTTTCGAGTTGGGGATGTGGGCGGCTTCAACGAAGCCTCGGCAAGGCTCGTTGGCGGCGTTCATGAACAAGCCCGAGCGGGGTTGGAGCACGGCCAGTAAGATTTGGTGCATGGGGTGATTCCTGTCGGTTTAGGTTTGACCGTTTATGAGTAGGTCGCCCCACTCGTTTAATCGGCTTAACCCCATGCAACCACACCGACAGGTCGAGTCAAGGGGGCAAATCGCAAAAAGTCTGACTAAAAACAGGGGCTTGCCAAACCACCAGTGCATCGCATGCTGAAATGCATGAAGACACCTCCCTCTCTGCGCAAACTTCCCTCCCCCTCTCGCCTTTCCAGCGGGGTGCGCCACGCGCTGGGCTTCGGCATGGTGGAAACGCTGCTCACCCTGGCCGGGCTGACCGTCTTCTCCGTCGTCGCGTTTGCGAGCTATCAGCACGTTTCCGCGAAAGCGAAGGTTTCCAACGAATCGGAGAACCTGCGCGAGCTGTCCACTCGGGTTGAAAATTCGTTCGGCCTGCTGGGCACGTTCGCTGGAGTTAGCGAAGTTGCGATCGTGCGCGATGGCCTGGCCCCCTCCCGGTTGACCCGCGGTGACGGCTGGCTGACCAACGCCTGGGGCGGCCCGGTGACCGTGGAGCCCTACACCGTGACGCGATTCGGGGACGGCTTCTCCATCGTTCACCACAACGTGCCAACCCAATCGTGTGCCAACTTCGTGGCCGCCAACTCACGCGCCCCGTGGGACGTCCAGGTGTCGGACATTTCGGTGATTCGCAACCACGGCGGGCGCCTCGATCTTCAAGCATTGACGGATGCCTGCGCGGACGGCGATGGCCGCATTGCATTCGTCCACCACACCGGGCTGGTGGCGGGAGCTGCGGTGGCGGCCTCACCGCTGCAGCTTCCGCCCTCCCCGACCTCAATCACCCCTCCCGGCTCTCCTCCCGTGGGCGGCCCCGTGGGTCCTGCTGGGCCAGTGGGGCCCGCTGCTCCCGTGGGCCCCATCAACCCCGCTCCTTCCATCTCCCCACCACCGTCGGCACCCGTGGTGCCACCGACGCCTCCCCCCGCTGTTCCGAACACGCCACCTCCGCCTCCGGCGACACCTCCACTCCCTCCGCCCACCACGGTGGCAGCGTGCGTCGAGAGCTCGGAGAACCGAACGGTGAGCTGCCCAGCTGGATCGGTGGGACAGGCGTTTCAATCGCGGCGCCATCACTGCGGGCCCGACCCCTTGGTCTACGAAGCGTGGGCTGGAACGATGACGGCAGGACCGTGGACGGACACCAGCAACACTTGCATGCCCTGCCCTGGTCCTGAAAGCCGCACTCTGACCTGTCCCACTGGCCAACTCGGCGAGATCCAGGAGCACCGCTCTTTTGTGTGCTCAGGGTTGGGAAGCTGGGGCTCATGGTCGCTGACGAGCAACACATGCGCGCCCGCATGCATCTTGCCCACCCCCAGCACGCAAACCGACAGCGAAACCCGCAGCGCCTCCCAAACAACCGCGTGCCCCGCTGGCCAGGTCGGTGAAATCACTCAAAGCCGTCAAGAGCAGCGAAGCCGCACGCGGTCAGCGTATTGCCCCGCTCCCACCGGGCCATTCTCCTGGAGCGGCTGGTCTGCGTGGTCGGGCTGGTCCGCCATCACGCCTTGGGCCACCGTCGGCAACACTTGCACGCCGATCACGGGCCCTAGCTGCTCGTGGGAGCTCGACGTCCACTCCTTGGCGCCGAACTTCGGCAACCTGGATGGAGAGACGGTGTCCTACAACGATGGTCTGGGTGGTGGATGCAATGCTTCCTGGGGCGGTCGCAGCGGCATTTCTGACCAGTCCGCGTTCAATGCCTGCAAGGACTCCATCCCGAGCCAGCCCTTGAACGGCGGCGCCTATTACGCGCTCAGCGAATACACGAACTGGGGCGGCGGCATGGAGAACAACTTCGGCTACCGCGCCAGCTGTTCGTCGCGTTGGGAATGGGTGCTCACCAGCGAGAGCATCGGTGGATGCGGAGCCCAAGGTGGTGGCACCGGGGGCGCCATCTGCGTCAGCTCTCAAGGCGACGGCAACGGCTACGGTTGCGGTGGCCAGGTGTGCGACGCGGCCCATGACGGGGTCACCTACGCCAGCGGTTACGCCGAGCGGTGGGACGCACCCTGGCCGGATTGCGACTACCAGGTTTTCACCTGCATGGTAGTGAACCCATAACGGATCGGCTGGCTACTTGAGGCCTGCGAGGGTTCGCCACATGGCCTTGCCGTTCTTTTCGTGGACGGATGCAAACTGCTTCGGATCCCAGTTCGTTCCGGTCAAGAGCAAGCCGAGCTCTGCCACCATGGCCTGGCATTCGTCGCTGAAGTCCAGCAGTTCCGTGAACGTCAGCCCGATGGTGCTGATGTCGAAAGCGCGGGGCTCCTCATCTAACTTGCTCATCTCCAGGTGCGCATGATGCTTGTCGCGTATGGTCTTGATCTTGATGACCACCGGGTGCGTTTTCAGCACCTCCATGTCGGCCTCCAGCTTCGACCAACGCTCATCAAACTGCGCGTAGTTCGTAACCCTGTCCTGTTCCCGGAACTTCTCCTGGAAGATGGCTGACATCTCCGGCGACAGATCGCCAATAGGCTCGTCGTGGAGGTGATCGAACATTCGTCCGTAGAGGCCCCGAAAGTGTTCCTTGATACCCGGGTCCGCATGGATCTTGCGCCAGAGGTTGGTCAGGCTCCCCGACCTCGGATCGTTGTCGAGAAACAGCCGCGACAGGTCGCGGACCAAGTCCTGCCCCAGCAAAGGCGCCAGATGGTTCCAGGCGTTTGCGCCGGGAGTCTTGTCCAGCTTGGCCTTCAGGCCCGCCTGGATCTCCGGGTCTTGGATGAGGGGCGATAGGATGTGCCGGCGTTCGTCCAGGATGTGGCACTCCTGCGTCAGCACTCGAATGAAACCGTCGATCTGCCTGACCCGCTGTTCCAGTTCTTCGTGCGTCATGACTGCTCCGCTTCCAGCGGGACCTGCTGAAACCTGACCTGCAGGCGCTTGATCAGAGCCCTGGTTTCCGCGTTTGGCGCGCGCGTGCACACCAGGACCGCTTCCCCGTTGGGCACGTAACGCATGGCCTTCTGTTCCGCCCGGACGATCGCGCGATACTTTACCGCCTGGTAGACGCCCCGCTGCAGCTCGTCTTCGCTGCATCGGCTGGTTTTCACCTCCACTGCCAGCCGCTGCTTACCGTTGTCGAAGTGCGCGTCCAGCCGATCACCGGAGCTCAGCAGCTTCTCGTTGCTGCCTGCGGGGAAGATCCCGTAATCCACGAACTCCTCGGGATGGCTTGCCACCCAAGCTTTCAAGGCTTTGTGCTCGTCGCTCTCAGGCTTTCCACTCTCCTGGACTTTCGGAAGCGGCAGCGGCGCGTCGGCCGCCACCTCGGTCACCGCTCCCGTTGCCGGGGTCAGCATCGTGGCGCCCAAGGCGCGGGCGACCCGGTCCCAGTCCGGGTAGGTGAAGACATCTTCCATCGCCTCTCGCAGGTGCGCGCAGCGCTCGTCTTCGGTGTCCAGCTTCTTGCCGGCGAAGTAAGCCGGGGAGATGGTGATGGCGCCATCCCCGGGGTGTTTCGTAGCCTTGTTGATCACGATCGCGTGGAGCGGCGGGATGGGTTCCTTCCACTGCT
This sequence comes from Stenotrophomonas sp. STEN022, assembly GCF_056760155.1. Classification (NCBI taxonomy): domain Bacteria; kingdom Pseudomonadati; phylum Pseudomonadota; class Gammaproteobacteria; order Lysobacterales; family Lysobacteraceae; genus Stenotrophomonas; species Stenotrophomonas sp. STEN022. The sequence goes on along the minus strand of NZ_JBRREG010000001.1, from coordinate 102,779 downwards.
CGCTGAGCCACTGGAGCGCCTGGGCCACGCCACCGGCCACGGTGCCGTAGAGGTCCTTGCGGGGTTTGATCTCGTGCCCGAAGGTGTCGTGCAGCTCCTGGGCCAGGTCACTGTAGGAATGAGCCTCACCCTCCTGGGCCCAACGGATGAGGATGGGCAGCGCGTCAGGGATGACCTGGCTTCGCCAAGGCGTGCGCGCGAACTCCACCTTCGACCAATCGAACTTCTCCATCCCCAACCCCTCTCGTGTCCTGCCTTCATGGTAGCCGCGGGAACAGGACTGGAAAACGATGAGGGCCGGTTGCCCGGCCCCTCTCGTCAATCCTCGTTCGGCAGCATGATTGTCACCACCGGTTCCAGGTTGTCCCCCGGCCCACACAAGGCTTTCAAGGTAACAAGCCGGTGCGTCGACCGGGTCAAGCCCGAGCGATCATCCGGAACCGCTTCGTTCGCCTGCCAGTCGCCCACATCGGGCATGGCCACCAACAGCTGGTAATGGATCTCGGACGTGTCGCCGCTCTCCCGCTGGATCGCCACGTGGAGCATGAAGAGCACGTCCCAAAGCCGGCCCTCCACGGACTGCCCGCACATCTCCAGTCCCGCGGGCACTTCGACGTAGCGTGCCCACGCGGCGCGTGTAATGGCCACGGACAGCTTGAAGCCTGCTTCCTTCGCCACGTCGGACACGTCCACCAGGACGCCGTCCTCAATCGCTTGGGCGCGGGTGTAGGAATGGATGAGATCGGAAGACTCGAACATGTTGTTTCCTCGCTGGTGAGTAATGGCCCGGTCCAGGGCATCCGGTCCGGATGACTTGGAATGGGAAACCCACCGCCCCACCGCTCGGCGCGGTCAAGGGAGGAAATGGAAGGGCTGGCGCGGCCCGCAGTGAAGCGAGGACACGGGCCCTGGAATGGCCCTTGACCGGAGAAGCCGGGCGATGGGGCCGCGCGAAGCGCAAAGGGCCCCAATGGCGTGCCGAACGGCACACCGATACGCGGTTGGAATGCGAAAAACGTCAGACCTGGGTGCAGATCAAAGGCACCCGGTCCATCCAGGCGCTTTGCCCAGCGGAGGCCTGCGCGGTGAGCTGGCCCAGGCCGCGGATGAACCGAAGGGAGGCCAGTTGGACGTCGCCTTCGGGCCAATACGGGCCATCGGGGGAAAAGACGAAGTGGTCGCCCTGGAGCGCGCCGCACGTGGTGCAGTGGTGGGCCAAGTAGATCTGGCCCGACGTGCGGGTGGGGGCGTAGCGAAGCCAGGGGGCGTGGCCGGTTACGAAAGCGGTGGCGCCTTCATCCAGGTGCTCGATGTAGCGCAGCAAGGCGCCCTCGCCCTGGTCCACCACGCCCTCTTCGTCTCGCTCCTCGAACGAGGGCACCCACACCGCCGCCGTGGGCGTCTGGGCCCGGCAGAAATGGCAGGTGGTCTGACCTAGCAGCAGACCGTAGGCAGGCGCATGAAGGAAGACGTTGTCGGTTTCGGGGGAAGCGGACTGATTCATGGCGCCATTTTGCCTGGAGCGTGTTTCAGTCGGTGAGACGCCATCAGGCCGTTGCTGCGGCGGCACGCCTGGCGATCGGGCGGTTCGTGCCCATCCAGCCCATCTCCTTGTATTGCTCTGGCGTCAGCAGCTTGCTCACGCCCAGCCATTGCGTCAGATGGTAGTGGCCGATGGTGTGCGGGTAGCGCTGGATGCCCTCGTGCAGGAGTTTGGGCAGGTAGCACACCTCGCCATCGGTGCGCTCATAAGCGAAGTAGTAGTGCCGTGCTGCCATGGCGACCTCAAAAGGCCCAGGTGGCGTTTTCGATGGCGTTCGAGATGCGAGCCCCGAGCCAAACGCTCAAGGGCAGCATAGTGAGGGCCAAGGGGATGAAGGTCGAAATGGTCATGGCTGTCGGTCCAGGTAGAGGCGAGTGGTTTAGGCGTTGGCGAGGATGTCGATCAGATCCTCATCGTCCACGCCATAGACAGGTTGAACCTGGCCATCGTCGGTGGTGATCCAGAACGGGGCTTTCATGAAGTCGACTTTCTTAGCGCCGTCTTCGTCGCTCCAGTCGGCTTGGTCCGCCACGATGCTTTCCTGCGAGTTCAAATAGACGCCTGCCGCAACTTCGACGGAGCCTTTGTCCTGGGCAACTTTGAGAGCAGCAGCGCGAATGGCTTTGGCGGGTGTGTAGGTCTTGATTGTCATGATGATCTTCCTTCTAAGTTTGGTTGGCGGATTGCCTTCCACACATTCAAGGTAGATCGGCGCATGAAAATGTCCATGGCTGCAATGGATCTTTTCAAGACTAAAATCAAAAACTGCGCAATTTCACGCAAATATTCCTAACATCGAATATGCGCCGAAGGCGTTGCTGCCTTTCTTCCATCGAGTGCTTTTCAGATCGCCGGTCGCGCAGCGGCCGGTGGCGGCGTTGTGCAGTGGCTCTTGCTTAAAGACGCGGCCGGCTTGCCGTCGGCGTGTCGGCCACGGTCACCAGCCTGTCCTGCAGCAGCTGCTGCCGCAGTTCGGCTTCCACTTCCGCCACCACCTGGGGCATCGCGTCGCGCAGGGTTCCTGTCCGCCAGAATGGGCTGGCGCGGTAGGCGTTGCCGCCAAGCCTCAACAGCAGACGCGCAGTCTGCTCCATGCGCCCCCGCTCCACCGGATGCTCGCTAGACTGGTAGTCCGCCGCGAGCTTCTCCAACGGCCTCTCGCTCCAGAAGTTGCGCGCGTGCGGTTCCGCCCCCGCTTCGATCAAGGCTTCGACGATTCGCGGCCAGGCCAACGCGGAATGGATGGCCGGACCTTCGTTCTCCCGCCATGCGTTGGGGTTCGCTCCATTGCAGAGCGCCTCAAGCACCCCCACCAGGTTGCCCTCGACGCACGCGTGAATCAGTTCCGCGCTGGGGCTGCCGGGCGGTGGCGGGGTGCGATCAATCACGGCCACGGCGCTTCCTCAACGTGCCCCGAATGATCTGACGCAACACTTCGCCGCGGGTGTGGCCCAACGAAGACGCCAGAACAGCAATGCCTTCGACAATGTGGCGCGGGGCCACCATCTCGGGCAACCGGTCGGTCTTGCTGTCGCCCATTCGCTTGCTTGAAAGTGGGAATGGCTGGCGGAAGTAGAGCGACACAATCTGTCGCACGGCTTCGTTGAACGGGATACCGTGATGCTCGGCCAACCGCCGGACCTCGTCGGCATCCTGGGCGTTGATGAAGGACGTCGGCAGGCGCCCCATGGGGTTGTCTAGGCGGGGGTTGCGCAAGGGCAGCATCACCAGCTCCTCAGGCCGCCGCAGCTTCGCGGACGGTGGCGATGGCCTTCCAGCGGTTGAAGGCGGCGCCCGCGTAGTAGAGCGCGTCCACCAGTTCTTCTGCAGCACCCTTGGCGCGCAACTCGTCGTTGCCGCGGGCGAAGCCGGCCAGTATGGCGTAGCGCTCCTGGTCATCGTTGGCGTTGTTCATCGATTGGGCGATCTGGACGTTCATGTGGGTTCTCCTGATTGTGGGGATGGATGCGTTTAGAGGCGCATGCGCTGCTGGGGGACTTCCTGACTGGCCACTGGCGTTTCCTTCTGCGCTTCTACGCGCGGGCTCCACACCTGGCCGCCGATGACCATGCTCGGACCGCTGGCGGCAGGAAGCGCCTGCGAAAGCTTGGCCTGCTTAGACCGCGCCTTAAGCGCGCCCATGGTTTCCTGCGACATGTCCTTGGCCTCGTAGATCACTGACCCTTTCAGGTGGTCCCGCGCCTCGTCCACTAGCGCGGCGAGGGTTCGACCGAACTTCGAATTCGGCCCCTGATTTCGAGCGTCAACGTCCCAGCGCTCAATCACTTCGAACGACTTCTCGTGACGATGGCCTGACTTATTGAGCTCTTGGAACACCGCTTCAGCGTCTTTCACGTCGAAGCGAATGGCAGAGAGCTTCACCGGGTGTGCGTATCCGCCACCACTCGATGCAGATTGGGTGATGGCCACCGCTTGTGTTCCGTCGCTGACGAGGTGATGAATCTTCATGTCGATTTCCTTGATGGTTCGGAAGGCGCGATTGCCTCTCCACAATTTCAAGGTAGATCGCCATGCGATTTTGTCCATGCGATCCATGGATCTTTTCTTGACTAAAGTGCAAATCTGCGGCCTTGGGAAGCAGATATTCCTAACATCGAACCCGCGCCGAAGGCGATGTGCCTCCCACCGCCAGGTGGTGCTTTTCAGATGCTTTTCGCTGGGCACAAAAAAGTGCCTGTGTCAAGCCCTCAGTGAAAATCGCTGGGGGCTTGAAAGCTTATACAGGACACGGGTTTAGCTCTACTTCGGGCCGCTTTGCGGGGCTGCGGCTTTGTGGGCTAGGAGCCACATAAGAGCGTCGCGGTAGAAAGCCGGAGCGTACTGCGTCGGGGCGATTGCCAGCAGACGGCAGGCTTGCTCGGCCATCATAGCCCAATCGGTCGCGGCGCTCCAGAACGAAGAACGCGCAGCGTTGGGCTGCGCGTTCGAGGGTGCGTCGGCAAAGTATCCGTGCATTGTCAGCTCGGCTTCGGCGGTGCGGGCCTGCTCGCGCCTCCCTTCCTGAATCCCCGGTCGCCGGCAATGAACGCCTCCAGCATGTGCGGGATCAACTTCTCTGCATCGACCGCCTCGCCATACGCCTGCGCGTGCAGTGCGGCGTAGCGGTCGAGGTCGGCTTTCAGGCTGGCCGGGCACGCGAAGGTAAGCTTGACGTTCTCGGTCTTGGGCAGCGGCCCAAGCCGCAGTTTCTTGGTCGCGTTCATTGCGAAGCTCCCCGATTGAAGAACAGCGGCTGGTAGGGCCGCAGCACTAGATCCCGGTTAACGATGATCCGCACCGGCAGGCCCGGCCGCTCGGTCAGCGTCGGTTGGATGTTCATGTTGCGCCGGGTGATTTCCTGGCCGACCTGATTGATGCTGTCCTGGGCGCTGTCACGTCCGGCGATGACGATGCGGTTGCCGTCCTGGCGGTTCTCTGGCGCGGCCAGTTCTGCGCCGACGCCCAGCAGCGTCGTCAGCACCGCACCGGCAAAGATGCGGTTCCAGTGCCAGTCCACGTCATCCTCCAAGCCCGCGTAGCCGGCCGGGTCGGTGCCGACAAGGTTGTCCAGCGTCAGCGAGGACGTGTCGGGCAGGATGATCCGGTTCCACACCACCTGTACGCGGCTCTGTCCGTAGCCGACCTGGCTGTTGTAGCGCCCGAGGATGCGCGCCCCCTGCGGAATCAGCAGGAACTTGCCGGTGGCTGTGTCATAGACCGGCTCCGTCACAGTGCCGATCACGTCGCCCGGCAAGTCCGACTTGATGCCTGTCACTAGCGCACCGGCGATCACCGTTCCGGCCATCACCTGATACGGCGACGCGGGCAGCGCCAGATTCCCGGAATTGCGGGTTTCCGTAGAACCGGCTTTCAGGAACGCCTCTTTCTGGTCTTGCCGGTTCTGCACGGCGGTCGGGTCGGCGGGCTGGGCCGCCGTTGAGGCAGGCCCAGCAGCGAGCGGATCGAAGGCCGCAAGCGTGCTTGCAGCCCCCGGCGCTGCCTGCGCGACCGTGGCGGCGGTCTGCCCTTGGCCGCCCGAGCGGAAGAACACCGACGAGGCCGCAGCCGCGTCCGCCTCCTTACGCAAGGCATCTTCGGGATCATGGCCTGGCGGCGAATAGCCCGGCGTCACCGGCTGCTGCGAAGCGACGATGGCCGGGCCAAGGTCGCCGGGCAACGGCGGCCCCAGCTCGGGCACACCGGGCGGCAAGGCTGGTGGCAGCTTCGAGTAGTCCGTCGGCAGCGCATCCAGCCCTTCGGACTTCGAGACGCGATCGACGTTGTAAAGCTCGGTCTGCTCGTTGGTGCCGCGCCGCTGCGGTTGCAGCGACCAGATCGTGGCCGCGAGCACGGCGACCGACAGGCCGCCGACAAGGATGGCCAGCGTGCGCCGGTTCAGGCGCGTGACCGGGCGCGGCTGGGCGCGCAGCGCCACCGCTTCGGGCGCGGGGCGGGCCCCCCCCGGGGGGGGGCGGGGGGGGGCGGGTGAGGGGGGGGGGGGGTGGCGGCTCGCCCCCGGGGGGGGGCGGTCCGGGGCCGCCGTGCGGGTTGTCAGGGTCGGGGGTGTCGTCCTGGCTCATGGTCAGTTCCTCCGCGCAACGCCGTCCGTGCGCTCAATCCGCACCACGTCGCCCTTGTCTCCGCCCAGGCGAAGTTCGGCCGCGCCGAACAGCCGATCCACGATGTAATACGGCGAGCGGAAACGGTAGTTGACCAGTTGCCCGTCGCCTTCCGGCCCGATCACGAACAGCGGCGGCAGCTCGCCTTGCGCGATGCCGACGGGGAACTGGATATAGACCTTCGCACCGTCGTCGAAGGCGCGCAGCGGCTTCCACGACGGATTACTGCCGCTGACCGCGTAGCGGAAGCGCAGGTTCTCCAAGGACAAGCCGGAATCCACCGGCGCGGCTGCGCTGGCCGCCTGCGCCCGGCGCTGCAAGGCCAGCATCCGGTCGCGCGGATACTCCCAGGACGCCGACGCCATCCACGTCTTTTCCGTCGAAGCCAACTCCAGCAGGTACGTCCTGCGGTTGGTGGTGATGACGAGATTTGTCTTGAGGCCCGAGCGGATCGGCTTGACCAGCACATTGACGCGCAGGTCAGCACCGCTGCCGCTCGACGTATCGCCCACGATCCAGCGCACGGTATCGCCCGCCGCCACCGTCACCAGTTCCTCGCCCGGCTGGAGTGAAACCACGGTCACGCGGCCCACGGCCGCATAGACTTGGTAGAGCGCGCCATCGGTGAAGGGCCACACCTGAATCGCGTTGACGTAGCCCTCGCGCGTGGGTGCGACGCGCGCCTCGGCATTGGCCCGTGAGACGCGCACCTTCTCGTCGGCTGGCTCCGGCGTGGGCTTGGCGTCCTCGGCTTCGGGCAATGGCTTCAACTGCGCCGGCATCGGCAGCACCTCGGGCACCGCCACCACCTCCACCGGCGTGGGTGGCTCGGGTAGCGGCTGGGCCTGCACCGGCTCATCGAGCGAGATGGTCGGCGGTGGCTTGCCCTGCGTAGCGCAGCCCGCCAGGGCAAGCAAGATCACCGGCAAGGCGGATTTACGGAAAAGATCATTCATGGCTTGGCTCCTTCGGAAGAATCCAGTTCGCGGCTCCATGACAGGCCGTTGACGTAGATGCCCAGGGGGTTCTGGCGCAGGCGTTCTTCGGTGCGCGGCGGCTGGAGCACGATGGACACCACGGCCGTCCACCGCTCCAAGCCCGCCGCGGCGCCGTTGACGTAGCGGCGTTCCGTCCAGCGCACGTTGAAAGACGTGTCGCTGGCGCGCACGACGCTGGTGATCTGCACCGTCACCGACTCCTTGCCGATGCGCGCGAACGGGTCGTTGACCCGTGCGTAGTCGTTGAGCACGGCCGCGCCCTTGTCGGTCGTGTAGTCGTAGGCGTCCAGCCAGTTCTGGCGGACGACGATGGGGTCGATGGACAGCGAGCGCACCAGCGTCACGAAGCGCGCGATGTGGTGCGCGGTCTGCGCATCGTTGGGCCGGTATGGCGTGGCGGCTTCACCCACGGCGCGTACCTGGCCCGCGTTGTCCACCTCCACGACGTAGGGCGTCACGATGGATTGCGCCGAGCGCCACACCAGGCCGCCGGCCATCAGCAGCGCAAGCGTCAGGCAGCCGAAGGCCATCAGGCGCCAGTTCTTCGCCTGCACGCGCGGCGAGCCGATGCGCTCGTCCCACACTTGGCCGGCAGCTTGGTACGGCGTGGCAGGTTGCGGCGTGTCGGCGTAGCGCACCTGCGGTTTCTTGAATCGCATGGTCAGTTCTCCTTATGAATCGGAATCGCGCAGGCTCGGCCCCTGGCCGGAGCCGCCGCCATCGCCACCGCGCAGCGCGTGGGCGGTGGTGGTCGCGGCGTGGGTGAGTTGCTGGCGGCGATGCAGGCGCTTGGCCCAAGCGGGCTGTTCCTGTGTCTGCGCCGTAGCGGCGCCGGATGCGGCCTCGCCTGCGGCACCCTGACCGGATGCCGCACCCGCGCCGCCATCGGCAGCAGCGCCATTCCAGCCAGCGCGGAAGGGAGCGGCCATGCGTTGCCCGGCAGCGGAAGCGCGGGATGCAGCGCCTCGCCCGGCTGCCTGCGCGCCGGTCTTAGCGACGTTGCCCAGGCCCGCCATCGCGCCCTTTGCGCCGCCGCCAGCGGCGGCGGAACCGGCCTGGAACGCCGACTTCGCACTGCTGGCCGCCGACGTGGCGGCGCGCGCACCGCTACCGGCCAGCTTGGCGGCAGCCGGGGCCATGCGCGCACCAGCAGCCACGGCGCTACCCACGCCCGTCGCGGCGGCGCCGATGGCGACAGCCGTGCCGGCAGCGCCGACAGCAGCACCGGCCATTGCGCCAGCGCCGAGCTGCGGCGCACCGGACACGAGGCCCGTGGCGATGCCGGGGCCGAAGATCCCGAGCGCCAGCAAGGTGAGCGAGGCCAGCATGATGACCAGCGCGTGGTCGATAGACGGCTCGGCGGGATGGACTTGGAACTGAGCGAACAAGCCCGAGCCGATACCGACGATCACGGCCAGCACCAGAACCTTGACGCCGGAGGCCACTACGTTGCCCAAGACCTTTTCGGCGAGGAACGCGGTCTTGTTCCAGAGCGCGAATGGCACCAGCACGAATCCGGCGAGCGTGGTCAGCTTGAACTCGATCAACGTGATGAACAGTTGGATCGCCAGCACGAAGAAGCACAAGACCACGACCAGCCACGCGAGGAACATCACCACGATGGGGTCGAGGTTCACGAACACTTCGGGAAAGCCCGCCATCTCGCCGATCTGCTCCAGAATCGGCGCCCCAGCGTCGATACCGGTTTTCGCCAGCCGGCCCGGCTGCAAGAAGTTCTCCATCGTGATGGCCGAGCCGGTGGCGGTGATGCCCAATCCCGCAAACGAGCGGAACACGATGCTGGCCAGCCAGTTGAAGTTATTGATGATGTAGGCGAAGGCACCGACGTAGAGCACCTTGCGCAGCAGCTTGGCGATCACGTCCTCGCCCTGGCCGGTGGCATGGCTCATGGCCCAATACAGGCCGGCGATCGTCATGTCGATGACGATCAGCGTGGCCGTGAGGAACGCCACTTCGCCCCGCAGCAGCCCGAAACCCGAGTCGATATAAGCGGCAAAGGTGTTGAGGAATTGGTCGATGATGGTCACATCATTCATGGCGTGTCCTCCGGTTCGGGTGGCATTGCGGGAGCCACGCCATCGGCCGGCTCCTCGAAGCTCGGCGGGATCGGCGGCAGGTCGGCCAAGGTCTGGTATTCATCCGGCTCAGCCTGGCCGGAGAAGAAGCGCCGCCGGAAGGCTTCGGCAGCGGCGCGGCAAGCGTCCTCGCCCGTGGCCTGCCGGTCGGCCGCGCATTGCGCGCGCAATGCCTTGAGCCGCACGGGATCAGCGGCCAAGGCATCGGCAAGGTGGTCGGCCGGCTGCTCGCCGCAAGCGGCCACCAGCGCGACACACAGGACAAGGACGCATCGCATGGCGGCCTCCTGTCAATTGCCGTAGAAATCCACGCGCTGCGGCGTGTACGGCGTGCCATCGCCGATGAAACGCCGCCGCACTTCGCGCGCTCGCTCGGTGGCGGCCGCCTGCCGCGCCAGTTCCAGCGAGGCCGCACGATCCTGCGTGATCTGGAGCCGTTGCGACTGGATCGACTGCTTGGCCTGCAAGGCCAGCAACTGGTTCATGGCCTGCATGGCTTGGAGCGCGCCTTCGGCCGACTGGCTCTTGCCCACGAGGTCAGCCAGCACGCTTTCGTCTTCGCCCAGGTTCTGCGACACCTGTGCCTGCATCTGCATCGTGGTCTGCAAGCCGTTGAGCGTGTTCCGCCAACGCTCCTGCGCATCGCGGTACATCTGGTCGCCGCTGACGGTGGCGGCGTACTGCTCGGGATACAGGCGCGCAAACTCCCGATCCAGATTCGTCACGTCGTAGGCCAGGCCGCGGGCCTGCGCGATCAGCCGCTCGGTCGTCGCCAGATTGGCGCGCAACTGGTTCACTACGCTGGACGGCAGGCTGGCGAGGTTGCGCGCCTGGTTCATCAGCATCTGCGCTTCGTTCTGAAGCTGCTGGATCTGGTTGTTGATCTGCTCCAGCGTGCGGATCGCGGTCAGCGTGTTCTGCACGAGGTTGGTGGGATCGACCACGACCCATTGCGCATGGGCGGTGGCGGTGCAAAGCATGGCCGCGATGGCGGCGGCGATAAGACGCTTCTTCATGGCAGATTCTCCAGGGGTTGGTCAGCGAGGGAACCCGGCGCGAGGCCGGGGAACGAGGGCAGCAGGTCGGCCGCCCAATCGAGGCCGCGATGGCGCAGCCAGGCGCCCGCGAAGCCGGGCACGCCGGCGTCCAGCAGCACGCGGTCTATGTCGCGCTGGTCTTGCGGCGTGGAAGCGCCCACAAACGCCAGCGCCGCCGGCCCCAGGTCGAGGTCGAACAGGCGGTTGCCGAGGCGGGATTGGTAGTAGTAGTCGCGCTTGGGCTGCGCGGTTGCGACGATTTCGATCTGTCGCCTGTTGAGGCCGAAGCCCTCGTAGATCGTGCGAATCTGCGGTTCGGTCGCCTGCGGGTTCGGCAGGAAGATGCGACTGGCGCAGCTTTCGATGATCGCGGGCGCGATGCTCGAATCCTTGATGTCGGCAAGGCTCTGCGTGGCGAAGATGACGCTGACGTTCTTCTTGCGCAGCGTCTTGAGCCACTGGCGGATACGCGCGGCAAACACCGGGTCATCGAGGAACAACCACGCTTCATCGAGGATCAGCAGCGTGGGCGCACCGTCGAAGCGTTCATCGAAGCGCGCAAAGAGGTAATGCAGCACGGCCATGACGGCGGCCTTGCTGTGCATCAGCTCCTCCATCTCGAAGCACTGCACGTCGGCCATGCCGAGGCGGTCATGGTCGGCGTCCAGCAGCTTGCCGTGGGCACCGCCTAGCACATAAGGCGACAGCGCCTGGCGCAGCGTGTTCGATTGCAACAGCACGGAGACCCCCGTCATCGTGCGCTGCTCCACCGGCGCACCGGCGAGACTTCCCAGCGCCGACCAGATAGCTGTCTTCTCGTCGGGGCCGACCGCCACGCCTTCGTGCACCAAGCGGCCTTCGATCCATTCGGCGGCCCACGTGCGATAGCCCTCACGGTCGATACGCGCGAGTGGTTGGAAAGCGATTTCGCCATCCGTGCCCAGGTCGTAGTGTTCGCCGCCCAGGCCGAGGATCGCAGCCCGCATGGAGCGGCCCATGTCGAAGGCGACGATGCGCGAGCCGCGATAGCGGCGAAATTGCATCCCCAGCGTGGCGAGCAAGACCGACTTGCCCATGCCAGTCGGCCCCGCGACCAGCGTGTGGCCCACATCGCCGATGTGCGTCACGAGGCGAAACGGCGTGGCGCCATCGGTGCGTGTGACGATCAGCGGCGGGCCGTCGAGGTGGTCGTTCTTCTCTGGCCCGGCCCACACCGCCGACACCGGCATCATGTGCGCCAGGTTCAGCGTCGAAACGATGGGCTGGCGCACGTTCGCGTGGGCGTTGCCGGGGATCGAAGACAGCCAGGCATCCACGGCATTGAGCGTTTCAGGGATGGTGACGAAGCCCCGACCCTGGATGACGCGCTCCACCATGCGCAGCTTCTCGTCTGCGACGGCAGCGTCCTCGTCCATGACGGTGACGGTCGCCGTCAGATAGCCGAAGGCGACTTGATCGCTGCCTAGCTCCTGCAAGGCAGCGTCGGCATCGGCGGCCTTGTTGTTGGCGTCGGTATCGACCAGCGGGCTTTCCTGCTGGAAGATCGTTTCGCGCAGCAGCGCGATGACGTTCTTGCGCTTGGCGAACCATTGGCGGCGCAGGCGTCCCAACTCCCGTTCCGCCTCGGATTTGTCGAGGCAGAGAAAGCGCGTGCTCCAGCGGTACGCAAAACCGAGGCGGTTGAGGTCGTCCAGAATCCCTGGCCAGGTCGAGGTCGGGAAGCCGCGCACCGACACCACGCGCAGGTGCTGGTCGCCCAGCATGGGCGCCAGGCCGCCGACCAGCGCGGAATCGGTCAGCAGCGCGTCGATGTGGAACGGCACTTCGGGCACGCCCACGCGATAGCGCCGCGTCGAGATGGTCGCGTGCAGGTAGGTCAGCGTCTGCGCGTCATCGAGCCAGTCAATTTCCGGCATCACGCCGTCGAGCAGGTCAAAGACGCGATCCGTTTCCGCGACGAAGGCTTGCAGCCGCTCGCGCCAGTCCACACCATTCGTCGGCGTGTTCTCGTAGAGCATCCTGGCTGCGCGGGCGCGGGATTCTTCCGGCGGCAGGTAAAGCAGCGTTAGGTGATAGCCGCTCTCGAAGTGATGGCCCGATTCCTCGAAGGCGGCCCGGCGTTCTTCCTCCACCAGCCACGAAAGCGGTTCGGGAAACTCCGAGCGCGGATAGTCGGCAGCGGCCCGGCGGTCGGCTTCGATGAACAGCGCCCAGCCCGATCCCATGCGGCGCAGGGCGTTGTTCAAGCGCGCCGACGTGGCGATCAGTTCGCCTTGCGTCGCACTGTCGAGGTCGGGCCCACGAAACCGGGCTGTGCGCTGGAAACTGCCGTCCTTGTTCAAGACGACGCCCGGTGCGACCAGTCCGGCCCAGGGCAGCCAGTCAGCAAGCAAGGCCGGGCGCTGGCGGTATTCGGCGAGGTTCAGCATCGCGGCGTCCTCCCCTCACACGTCCAGCAGCGGGCGGTGCTTGATGTGCCGCGCAAAGACCTGCATGAACTGCGGATCGACGCGCGCACCCCACACCGCCAGCGAATGGCCGACGATCCAGAGCACCACGCCGGGAATCCACAGTTGCAGGCCCAGGCCGACCGCGGCAGCCAGCGTGCCGTTGGCGATCGCCACGGTGCGCGGCGCACCGCCCAGCAGAATCGGCTCGGTCAGCGAGCGATGCAGCGGCACCTCGAAGCCTTCCGTGAAGGCGTCCGGGGCGCTCATACGACGGCCCCGCCGGAGAAGCTGAAGAACGACAGGAAGAAGCTGGAAGCCGCGAAAGCGATGGACAGGCCGAAGACGATCTGGATCAGCTTGCGGAATCCGCCAGACGTGTCGCCGAACGCGAGCGCGAGGCCCGTGGCGATGATGATGATGACGGCGACGATGCGAGCTACCGGCCCCTGGATGGATTCGAGGATGGATTGCAGCGGGCCTTCCCACGGCATCGAGGAGCCGGCGGCCTGTGCTGTTCCAGCCAGGAACAGCAGCAGCGCGGCCAGCAGCAGTCCTTGCCCCGCAGGGCGGCCCAGGCAGCGCAGCCGTGCAGAGTTAGACAAGTGAGAAGGCGGATTTACGGAAACACGGAAAGCAGGAATGGTCATCTGCGTCATGGCAGTTCTCCAAGTGAGTGAGGGGATCGGGAAGTCGCCGCAGCGGGTGCGGCATCGGGACGTGGCGGCAGCTCGGGAAACGGCGTTTCCAGCGCGTCCGCCAGTTGGTAGCCCACGCCGTCGAAGCCGACGACGCGGGCGATGCTCTCGATGCGGCGCTTGCGCCCGCGTCCGGCTATGTGGATCACCACGTTGACCGCCTCGGCAATCAGCGCACGGGGCGGATTCACCGCCACTTCGAGAATCAGTTGCTCCAGGCGCAGCAGCGCGCCGAGCGCGGAGCCGGCATGGATCGTGGCGATGCCGCCCGGATGGCCTGTGCCCCACACCTTGATGAGATCCAGTGCCTCGGCGCCGCGCACTTCGCCAACGACGACGCGATCAGGCCGCAGGCGCATGGACGAGCGAACCAGCTCGGTCATCGATACCACGCCTGCGCGGGTGCGCAGCGGAACGTGGTCACGGGCCGCGCATTGCAGCTCCACCGTGTCTTCAAGCACCAGCACGCGGTCGCCCGTGGCGGCGATCTCGGCCAGCAGCGCATTGGCGAGCGTGGTCTTGCCGCTGCTGGTGGCGCCGGCGATCAGGACGTTCTGCCGCTCGCGCACGGCGCGAACGAGAAAGCCCGCCTGGGCGGCGGTCATCATCTGGTCGATGACGTACCGCTCCAGCGGGATCACGCCGATGGCGCGCTTCCGCAGCGCGAAGGCCGGCCCTGGCGCGGCGGGCGGCAAGATGCCCTCGAAGCGTTCGCCGGTTTCGGGCAGTTCGGCGGATAGCAGCGGCTGGCCGCGATGGACTTCCGCGCCCACATGGGCCGCGACGAGGCGGATGATCCGCTCGCCATCGGCCTCGGGCATCTCCACACCGATCGGCGCACGACCCGACGACAGGCGATCCACCCAAAGGGTGCGATCGGGGTTGAGCATGATTTCCACCACGTCCGGGTCTTCCAGCGCGGCGGCGATCAGCGGCCCCATCGCCGTGCGCAGCATCTGGATGCGCCGGTCGAGCGACGTGGCGCTCATGGACTGCGGAGCGGCGCTCATGAAGCACGCTCCTGCGCTTGCGCGGCTGCCGCCGCGTCCTCCATCCGCATCGGATCGGGATGCAGTTCCTCCACCACGTCACGAACCAGGCTGCGGCCCCGCAGCAGGTGGCGGCCAAGCTGCTCGGTGAACTGCTCGAAGCGCACTTTGCCCTGCGCGCGTGCCGCGTCTTGATGCGCCTCGGGAACCGGCGTGCTCACGGTCAGGTAGTAGCGAATGAACAGCGCCAGCGTTTCGATGGCGATGTTCTGGTCGCGCTCCATGCGCTCGGCCTGGCGCGAGAGGCGATCAAGCCGTTTGGAAATGGCCGCTTCGCGCTGGTCGCCGGCATCGGGCGACAGCCACGATGCGAGCGCCGCCGCGACGATGGACGACTTGGACACGCCCTTCTTGGCAGCCAGTTCATCGAGCCGCTTGGCGTGCTCAGGCTGGATGAACAGATTGAGGCGGTAGTGGCTCATAGCTCGATTCCGTCGTTGGGGTCGAGGGAAGCCAGCCGCGCCGTGCGCTGCATGGATGGGTCAAGCTGGCGAGGAAGGGGAAGCGGCAGGTCGTCGTCGTCATCGAGCAGCGCGAGGTCGGCCGCAGGCGCGGCCAGCTCAGGGGCGTAGGCGACGGTTTCGGAGAGTTCGGGCTGACGGCGCGGGCCGCCGTCGTCGGCAGAGGCAGCGAAGCCCTCGGCGGTATCGGACGCCGGCGCAACGGGCACGGCGGGAATCGCCAGGCCGCTCCAGTCGTCCAGACGCAACGGCGGCACGTCCGCGTACTGCCCGTCCGCGAGCGCGGGAGGCAGCAGCACACGGCGCTTGAAATTGCTGTCCGCGTAGTAGCGCAGCTTCTTGGCCTTGATCGGCGCGACGCTGGACACCATCACCACCGCCTCGTCAGGCGGAAGCTGCATCACCTCGCCCGGCGTCAGCAGCGGGCGCGCTGTTTCTTGGCGCGACACCATCAGATGCCCGAGCCACGGCGCGAGTCGGTGGCCCGCGTAGTTGCGCTGGGCGCGCAGCTCGGTGGCCGTGCCCAGCGTCTCGGAGATCCGTTTGGCGGTGCGCTCGTCGTTCGTGGCGAACGTCACGCGCACATGGCAGTTGTCGAGGATGGAGTGGTTTTGCCCATACGCCTTGTCAATCTGGTTGAGCGACTGCGCGATGAGGAAGCTGCGGATGCCGTAGCCGGCCATGAAGGCCAGCGCCGTCTCAAAGAAGTCCAGGCGTCCCAGCGCCGGGAACTCATCAAGCATCAGCAGCAGCTTGTGGCGACGCTCGATGCCGTCGGAGCCATCGAGCGATTCGGTGAGGCGCCGACCGATCTGGTTGAGGATCAGGCGAATGAGCGGCTTCGTCCGAGAAATGTCCGAAGGCGGCACCACCAGATACAGCGACACCGGATGCTCGGCAGCGATCAGGTCAGCGATGCGCCAGTCGCAGCGCGACGTGACTGCGGCCACGGTCGGATCACGGTACAGGCCGAGAAACGACATGGCGGTGCTCAACACGCCGGAACGCTCGTTGTCCGACTTGTTGAGTACTTCGCGCGCCGCCGAAGCGACGACAGGATGCGGCCCATTGCCCAGATGGGGCGTGGTCATCATCCGATGCAAAGTCAGCTCGAACGGGCTGGCCGGGTCGGACAGGAAGTTGGCGACGCCGCGCAGCGTCTTGTCTTCGCCCGCATAGAGCACATGCAGGATGGCCCCGACCAGCAGCGCGTGACTGGTTTTCTCCCAATGGTTGCGCTTCTCCAGCGCGCCTTCGGGGTCAACGAGAATGTCCGCGATGTTCTGCACGTCGCGAACTTCATGCGCGCCGCGTCGAACCTCCAGCAGCGGGTTGTAGGCCGCCGACTGCACATCGGTCGGGTTGAACAGCAGGCAGTGCGAGAAGCGCGAGCGCCAGCCGGCGGTGATCTGCCAGTTCTCGCCCTTGATGTCGTGGATGACGGCGGAGGCCGGCCATGACAGCAGCGTCGGCACCACGAGGCCAACGCCCTTGCCCGAGCGCGTGGGTGCGAAGGTCAGGACGTGTTCCGGGCCTTCATGACGCAGGTATTGGCGATCATGCGGGCCCAGTAACAC
The DNA here is from genome assembly GCF_056760155.1 of Stenotrophomonas sp. STEN022. Classification (NCBI taxonomy): domain Bacteria; kingdom Pseudomonadati; phylum Pseudomonadota; class Gammaproteobacteria; order Lysobacterales; family Lysobacteraceae; genus Stenotrophomonas; species Stenotrophomonas sp. STEN022. The sequence continues at coordinate 86,254 of NZ_JBRREG010000001.1, read as the reverse complement.
GCCGGCAGGCTGTGTGAGGCCAGCCTTGCGAATGTCCTGTGCGTTCGCCCAGCGCGCAGAGCCGTAGGTTGTGACCATGCGTGCTTGACGCGAGCGCCAGACCGACATGGCGATGGCGACGCCCACGGCGGCCATGCCGCTGGCGCCGGCAATCGCGCCGCCGGTGTCGAAGACCTCCGGTGCATAGGCGCCGAAGAAGAACCACCACTCAAACAGTTTCCACGGGTGGTAGATCGACGTGCCAAGAAAGTCGAACCAGGGCGAGCCAAGGCGTACTTGATAGCCAAGGGCCGCTGCCGTCCATTGTGTGGCGGCCCACACTCCGGCGATCACGATGCCGAGCACCACGGCGATCTGACCAAACAGCACGTTCGTCCCTTGCATGACCTGGCCTCCGATTTCTCCTGCGCTGATTCCTCATGGAGATCGCGGCACAGGGGCGTGCCGCAGGCGTCAGGTTCGGTGTCAAGTCAGTGCTGGTCAAAGACCGTGTTGAGCAGAAAAGTCAAGAAAAAAGAAAGAATGAGTGCAGTGGCGAGTCAAAGAAAAGCGCCGCAAGCGAAGACGCATTGCGGCGTGTCGAACAGGAGAATGAAGATGATGCGTCGAACCGACAACGATCAGAACTTGGGCGGTTCCTTCGGAGGCGTGTATGGCGTTTCGCCGTCGCCATAGAACCGCTTGCGCGTAGCTTCGGCCACCCGGTTGCACAGCACGCCACCCAACTTTGGGCGGTCAGTCTTGCAGTGCTGGCGCAGTTCCTTGAGCCGTTCAGGATTGGCCGCAAGCTCTTCCACTGTTGGAATATTCGCTTCGGAAGCGTTGATCTTCTGAGGCGCTTCGGACTGGCCGCAGGCAGTCATCGCGGTCACCAGCAAAAGCGGGATGATCCTTTTCATGGCGCAAGCGCTCCCGGGGAATCAGGTCGATGCTTGGGAGACTCTGGCGACTGGATGGCCTTCACTCGCTCGATGAAGCGCGAGATCTCATCGGATGGATCGCCCTCAAGGCGCAGCAAGTAGGTCGTCAGCGGCGGCACACGCGATGCAAGCGGCCGTGCCACAACGCCCGCTTCGCGACTGGTGGAAATGTGCGCCTCGCCCGTCAGACCCAACGCGAAGCCTGCGGATACCAGCGCCATCATCAGATCGCAGGAGGCCACACGCTCGGCTATCAACGGCTCCATGCCTGTCCGACGCAGCACACGTTCGACGTGCTTGGCATGACCCTCGCACACCTGTGGATCGCATAGCACTAGCGGGTAACGCAACAGCGCATCCAAAGGGATGCGCTTGTGGACCAACAGAGGGTGCCGCGCAGGCACCGCCACCATAAGCGTATCGCTCCAGGCCGGCATGGCGACAACTCTGTCGCCCACTTCGTCGGACTGCGCGAAACCCACGTCATAGAGGTCATCATGCAGTCCCTTGATCTGCTGCGATAGAGGCACCTCGAAGAACCGAAGCTCAACCTCTGGCTCTTCTTGGCGGCACAGCGCCAAGAGCCCCGGCAAACGCGACGGGGTGATGCCATCGGAAAGAGCCACGCGCAACTGCCCGTGGAAGCCGTTCGCAGCTGCTTGCACGCTATCGCGAGCCTGCTGCAATGCTGCGAAGACGCGCGGCACATGATCCATAAATAACTTTCCGGCACGAGTAAGTCGTGTGCTGCGAGTGGTGCGGGCAAGCAGAATCACGCCCAGTTCTTCTTCAAGCTCCTTGATGGCGCGCGACAGCGGCGATTGCTCAATATGCAGCCGCTCAGCCGCACGGGCGAAGTGCAATTCTTCGGCTACGGCAAGGAAATAGCGAAGGTGTCGTAGTTCCATTGTCATGGTCTCGCCATACCCGGGAGTTAATCTCTACCCCGAATTCTCGGGCTCGGCTGAAGCATGCGGAGTGCTGGATTCGCCACTTGTGTTTCCTGCGACAAACAATGACCAGGCCGCCATAAAAAAGGCCGCGATAACCGGTCCAGCGACGAGACCGGTCAATCCAAAAAGCGAGATTCCACCGAGAGTGGATAGCAGGACGATATAATCCGGCATGCGAGCTTCCTTACCAACGAGGATCGGTCGCAGGATGTTGTCGATTAATCCGATTACACCGGCGCCGAACGCGGCCATAAGAGCCGCTTTTGCCACTTCACCCGTTGCTAGAAGATAAAGTGCCACCGGCCCCCAGACCAACCACGCCCCCAGCACGGGGATTAGTGACAGCACTGCCATTACGACACCCCACAAAACTGCTCCTTGGATTCCGAGCAACCAGAACAGCACGCCTCCAAGCGCACCCTGGATGCCCGCGACCATCAGGCTTCCCTTAATCGTCGCTTTCACCATGTTCTCGAACCGAAGCCCCAACTCACCCAAGTAGCTGCGCTCGATTGGTAATGCGTCACGTAAATTCTCGACCACCTTCGTTCCATCACGGAAAGCAAAGAAAAGAAGGTAGAGCATCAACGTGAAGCTCACTGCAAGCCGCAGCGTATCTTGACCAACTGCGACGGCGTGCGAGGCGATGAATTGCAGCGCTTGTTCGAGGATCTGTACTGTGTTGCCGCGGATGCCATCCAACTGGTTGAGGCCCATCCGTTCCAGCCACGCCCGCAACCAAGGAGGAGCCGTCTTTACGGCCTGATGTATACGGGCTTCGATGCCGCTGCCGCCATCAGCCAGTAGGTGATCGTAGAGTTGCACTACTTCCTGCGCAGCAGATATAGCGACCAGTGCAAGCGGAACCACTACGAGCAGCACGCACGCTACTATGGTCAAAAGAGATGCCAGTGCCGGGGATCGAGGCATCGATGACAAGATGCGCTCGTAGAGCGGCCAGAACAGCACTGCTAGCGCCGTCGCCCAAAAGATTGCTGCGTAGAACGGCCATAGCAGTAGGCCGAAGAGCAGCGTAATTACGATCAGCGCGAGAATGAACGACCGATCCTTTAGGTTCACTAATTGCATATCGACCTGATGTCCATTGCGTATTTTTTCATTAACACATTTCATCCATACATCTGGCTCGACCTCCTTTCCCTCGGATCGGGAGGGATTGAAACCAGCTTGCCAGCGACCTCATCCAACTGGAGAAGGAGAATTGCGAGCACTTCCACCACGACGACCGCGCGGGTCGTTAGAGCGCAATGGGCAACGATTTAGACGATCGCTTTCTTTGCCGCTATCTCAGCGCGGCCTTGGTTTGTTCCCAAGCCTGTTCGAGTTTGGCAGCGCGCTTATCGTAGTCTTCCTGGATATCGGCAATGCGTTGTTCAATCCGCTTTCCAGCCGATTCGACAGCCCCCTCGGCCTGCGCTTGTAATGAGACGATTACAGCCTCCGTTTCTTCGCGAAGAGCTTTGGCCTTCCCTTGAATTCGCTTGCTGGCTTCGGCCAAGGATTTGTCCAACAGTTCGATGCGCACCTTTAGTTCTGTGCCAGCATGCTTACCCTCTTGGAGCAGTTGCTCGCGTAGGTACGTCAATTCGTTCGTGATGTCATTGATCTCGCGTCGGATCTGGGCTTCCTCGACTTCGTGACGGAACGTACGCACCACCACGCCGCCTAGAGGGGCGATGCGAATATCAAGGGGCGAAGTCCAGCCCTCATCGATTTCGGCAATGACCACGCTCCTGCCAGGCGTAAGTTCTTCGGAGATGACCTTGATAAAATCCCCAGAAATTCCAGCATCGAATATATCTTTAAGCCCGCCGAGAAGCGCGCCGCCGGTCAGTCCTGCGATTGTGCCGAACGGACCTGCCAGCAAGCCGAGAAGACCACCAGTAACTGCGCCAATCGTGGTTGCAAGCCCGCCCGCCGACTTGGCTTCCCTGATCGAGAGCTTGCCGGCTTCGTCCTTGACGACTACCGTTTCGCCGTAAAGGAGGATACTGCCCTCTCGATGCAGCTCGCGAAGCGCCAGGACCCCTTCGTAGGCCCGCGCTTCATCTGGAAAAATGATGGCTACAAATTTGTTCATGTGTCCGCCTTGGTAGTATGTCCGGAGTCTGCAAATCGGATGCGACTTTATGGTCGGCTTTGCGGCAACCATGACAAACGCTTGTCGGCGGACGAAACGACCAGGTCGTGCCCAAGCTTCTTCCGCCTCACGTTGTGCGTTTGTGCATCTGTCCGCCGTAGCAGCCTGCCGGGCTTGCTTGAAGAATTCTTTTGGGATTCTTTTGGATTTTGTTAAGTCGCTTGCCATTGCACGGCGCGAATGCGGCGCTGGGACGATAACCTCTGGATGTCTCGAACTGTTCCTTAGAAGCCTCGGGTGAAGGTGACGCTACCAAAGACCGGTCGTTGTCGCTGCCCTGCGAACTCGCGGGTGCGGTGATAACGTGCAAAGGCGATCCGCCAGCGCCCGCGGTCGGCCGCGATGCCGTAGCCGATGTCGGCGACGAAGGGGCGCTTATCGACGCTGTGGCTGTTGCGGAAGGTATTGCCATCGAGTGTGATGTCGCGCATCACCCAGCGGGCATCGAGGGACAGGAACAGGTGGCTACGCCACATGCCATCCGCGAGAGTTTGAAAGGCTGTGGTGTTCTCACCGGCCGGACGCAGCGGCGCCATGCCGAAGTCGTCCGACAACTCAGTGCCCAGGCGCAGTTCCATCCCTGCATGGGCGGCAGTCGCGAAGTTGCCAATGCTGCCACCCACCGCCCCGATGGCGTCCCACTGCCAAGCCTGGGACGAGGAGCTGCTGCGCAGACGCTCTCGCCGCTCGTGAATCAGTTGGATCACGGGCTCGTCATGCAATTGATTGTCCCAGCCAAGAGAGCTGTCAGCACCGATGACGCGGTGCAGCGCGTTCTGTACTTCGCCAGCCTTGGCCGAGGGGCCTACCACGCCGACGCGCAACTGGGACGTCCGCAGGACATCACCCGTGCGCGCGCTGTATCCCAAGCTGAACATCAGCGCCCCGGCGTAGGGGCGGTCGCTGGCAATCAGGCCCCGCCGCTTTCGCTCCGTGGGCGTGAACATCAGGTGGCCGAATCCGGCAGTGAGATGCCATTCATCGATGGTCGATGATTGTCGTTCGGCAAACTGCTGGCTGAGCCAGCGCGCCACGCCCGGCAGGCAGGTCGAATTCGCTTGATCTGCTAGGTTAGGGGAGACCAGCGTCGCCAATATGCCGTTGGAATATCCCTGATCCTGGCCGGTGCCGCCGAGCAGGTCGTTGTCCATGCGCAGGTTGAGCGTGCTCGCACTTCTGGGGGTGGCGGGAGCTTGGCATGGCTCGCTGGCCAGTGCCGTCGAGACCCAGCACAGCACGGAGAGTAAGAACAACCCCCGAGCGGGCGCGGTGGCGCGATGGAAACTGCCGGCTCGCTCCAGAAGTGCGGGCTGGATTGCCTGCCGGGGCGGCAGAAGCAGGGACGGGATGAGCATTGCACGGCAGCTTGCTTTCGGAGCGTGGCGAGCATGCGCGTGGAATTTAAAGATTTTCTTTGGATATGGTTGACCTTTCGTTAGGCATGGATTGCGTCAGGACACCATCAAACAGTACGCGCAGCACATGCAGCCCTATCCGCAATCGATGTTGTGACTGGCTACCAGCACACCTTTGGTGACGAACTGCGCGGCTTCGCACACCGGTAAAAAGGCCGATCAGTTGAGAGATGAATTCAGATCCGCTTGCTGCCGTTGTCCAATGCTGGATAAGTCTCTCGACGAGACTGGCAGTTGCCAGAAGCACTTGACTGGGCCGGCGCATTCCCTAATAGCCAGCTCGCCAATTCGTAGCTCAGTATTCGCCACGACTTTCGTCCGCTTACTTCAGGTCTCAGGTCAACCGGTCGAGACAAAAGTCCGCGTCGGCAGGCGCACGCTTACGATCAAGCCGCCAGCGCTACGATTGCCGCATTCCAGCTCGCCCCCGTGTGCCCGGCAGACGGCCGCAGCTATCGCCAGGCCAAGTCCGCTTCCACCGGAATGACGCGCTCGCGAGGTTTCGGCGCGCCAGAAGCGGTCGAGCATCGCGGGAAGATGTTCTGGTGCGACGCCAGGCCCGTGGTCCGAGACGGTAATCGTTGTGCCCAACGGCGTACTATTTGCGTCGATCTCCAGTGTCTTGCCGCGCGCCGCGTAACGCAGGACATTCTCGACGAGAATCGTCAGTACCTGCCCTATGCGATCTCGGTCGGCATACAGTTGGATATGGGTCGCAGCCGACACAACCGGCTTAATGCCTGCTCGATCCAGGTCAGCTGCGGCCCATTCCAGCCGCTCCGCAATCAGTTCCTGCAGCGGGAAGCTGTCCATTTCGAGCGGGAGCTGCCCGGCACGCGCCAGAGAAACCAGGTGTAGATCGCCCACCAGCCGGTTGATCTGCTCGAGCTGGCGAAGAATCGCACCAAGCTGATCCTGCTCCAGCGGGAAGACCTCATCCATCATGCCTTGGACACGGCCCATGGCCGCGTTGAGCGGCGTGCGCAATTCGTGCGCCAGCATCGCACTGGAGTCACGCACCTCGCGCTCGTACTGCTGTAGCCGCGTGGTCATGTCGTTAAAGTTGCGCACAAGGCCCGCCAATTCGTCGGGTGCGGTAGTCACCGCATCGACGCGATTACCGAAATGGCCTTCACTGACTCTGCGGGCTGCTTCTGCGATCAGTACGAACTGACGCGAAAGTGGTCGCGACAACCACAGCCCGACCAGGATGACGACAGGGATTGCGACGACGACCATGACGGCCAACATCAGCCAGTCAGGATTGGTCAGGCCGGGGCCGAATCGCTCGATGTTGTGGTAGCGCTCCATCAGCTCCCACAGCCGAGGCTCATTGCCGCGAGGATCCTCACGCAGCCGCTCGATCTCCTGGCGCGTCTCCGGCGGTGCCTGGCGCAGTGTTAGCGTATCGGCGATGTCGAAGTACGCCCACATGCCGATCGCCACCGCCAACACGGTTCCTACGGCCAGCGCGCTCATGCGCAGACCGAACCACCACCATAGCGAGCCCGGACGCCGGCGCGGCCACAGCAGCGTACGCAGCTTCATTGGAAACGGTATCCGACGCCACGTACTGTCATCAGTACGCCGCTCACACCACGCTGTTCTAGCTTGCGGCGGAGGTTGTGCATGTGCACGTCGACGGACCGCTCCAGTGCATCGCTTTCGGGCAAGCAGGCGTCGAGCAGTTCATGACGGGTGAAGGCCTTGAACGGCGTCTTCAACAGCTTGGCCAGTAGGTTGAACTCGGCAGGCGTCAGGGACAGCGGAATTGGCTGTCCCGATGCATCCTCCACGCTGGCCAAAACCGCACCGGTATCGACTACGACGTTGCCGTGGCGCAGTAGACCATCGGGCCGCGGCGAGGGGCGTGCGCGGCGCAGCACTGCGTGCACGCGAACCACCACTTCCTTTGGGCTGTAGGGCTTGACGATGTAGTCGTCGGCGCCGTAGCGCAGTGCGCCGAGTTTCTCCGGCTCGTCGCCGATGGCGGTGACCATGATCACCGGCGTGTCGCCAACACGGCGAATAGCGGAGAGCACGTCGGTACCACTGACCTTGGGCAGCATGACGTCCAGTAGGACCAGGTCGGGGCGCCACTGTGCGTGCAACTGCAGGGCCTGCGCGCCGTCGTGTGCCTTGCTGACCTGGAAGCCGTCCTTGTGCAGGTAGGCCTCCAGGATGCTGGCGCTGTCCAGATCGTCCTCGACGACCAGTATTTTCTGTTGAGACATGCTGACTCCACTCGCTCGTGCATGCGCCACGTGATCGCGCTGGGCGCGAAGCGGCGCTTCTTAATCAAATCTAAAAAAAACCCGAAACATCCCTTCAAGTCCCGAAGGCAACCTACACCGATTCTTGTAACACGCTGGAGAATTCGCATGTTCCCAAAATTGTCTGGCGATGTCCCGGCCTGGTTGATGGCCTCCGTGCTGGCCGCGCCGTGGCTCGCTGGATGCTCGATGGCACCGCATTATGAGCGGCCGCCGCAGGCAGTACCGGCGACGTTCGGGCAGCTTCGCGCTGCAGCGGCCGCCACCGCCGCAGAGCAGGCCGCGCCCGCGGCGCTGACGGATCAGGAGCGTGAGTTCCTGGGCGCCCTGACGCCCGACGGCGCCCTGGCGCCGCTGGTAGTGCGCGCTCTGGCGCACAACGCCGACTATCGACTTGCGGCGCTTCGGGTCGAGCAGGCGCGCGCGCAATACCGCGTCGAGCGCTCTGCGCGCCTGCCCACGGCCGGTATCGATGCGCAGCAGACCCGACAGAGCTTCGACGATCCCGCGCTACGCGAGCGCTACCAGCAGGATCTGTCGCGTGCCGGCATCGCCATCAGCGACTACGAACTGGACGTATTCGGACGACTGAAGTCGCTATCCGATGCCGCTCGCGAACATTATCTAGCCAGCGAGGCTGGGCAGGAGGCAGCGCGCGGCGCGTTGGTCGCCGAGGTACTAAGGGCCTATGCGCTGGTCTGCGCGGCGACGCAGGCGCACCAGCGCCTGCAGGCCGTGCATGCGGACAACGCGGCGCTGCTGGAGATCGCGCAAGGGCAGTACGACATCGGGCTGATCGCACGCGACGCGCTGGACCGCCGGCGTGCCGCCACCGAGCAGGCGCAGGTGGCCGCACTGCGCGCCGGCGACGATGCCGCAGCAGCGCGGCGGGCGTTGCAGCTGCTGACCGGATTCGATGCGGAGGTGGCACCCGGCCCGCTGGCACCGCTCGCCGAGGCGCCCGACGCAATGGCGGCACTGCGCGATCTGGATTCGAAGGTGCTGCTGCAGCGTCCCGACATCCGCCAGGCCGAGGCCGAGCTGCGCGCGGCCAATGCGAACATTGGCGCAGCCCGCGCAGCCTTCTTTCCCTCGATCCGCCTGAGCACCTCGCTGGGTAGCGCCAGCAACTCGCTGGACGATCTGTTCAGCTCGGGCAGCCGCAGCTGGTCGTTCATGCCGCAGTTGGTGCTGCCGATCTTCGACTTCGGCCGCAACCGCGCCAACCTCGACCTGGCCTGGACCCGCAGGCACGCCGGCGTGATCGAGTACGAGCGCAGCATCGAGGCCGCATTCCGCGAAGTCGCCGACGCGCTCGACGCCCGCGCCACCTTCGCCGTGTCCGAAGCCCAGTTGCGCGAGCAGGATCGGCTCGCGGCGCTGCGTCTCGAACGCGCCGAGCGCCGCGTCTCGCGCGGGCTGGCGGATCGCCAGGACCTGCTGGCCGACCGTATCGAGGCGACCCGCACCACGCTCGACCACCTGCACGCTCAGCGCGATCTGGCGCTAAGCCGCATCGCACTGTTCAGGGCCTTCTACGGCGTCGAACTGCCCGCCCGGCTTTGAGAGAGGACCCCGACCAATGACGCTTCGCTTTTCGCCCGTGCCGGATTGCTCCACCTGGACAGCGGCGCCGACTATCCCTTCCCCCCTTCAGACCGGCGCGCAGGCGACCGGAGGTAGCCTTATGCCCATTGCGCGCTCCATTGTCCCCGCCGGCCTGCTGGTCGCGACACTACTGCTGTCGGCCTGCAGTCCCGACACGCCCGCGCCCGAACCGCTGCGCACGGTCAAGCTGGAGGCCGTCGGGGCCGGTTCGGCCGCCGCCGCCTCGCGCTTCGTCGCCACCCTGCGCCAGGAGCAGCGCGCGGAATTGGCGTTCGAGAACGGTGGGCGCATCGCCGAGATCGCCGTGGACGTGGGTGACCGCGTGCGCAAGGGCCAGGTGCTTGCGCGTCTGGACGCCGAGCCGGCGCGGCTGCGGCTGGCACAGGCCGAGGCGAACCTGCGCGCGGCCACCGTGCAGGCCAGGGAACGGCAGATCCAATTGCAACAACAGCAAGCGATGTTCGAGGACGGAGCGATTTCGCAAGCGACGCTGACCAGCGCCCAGGTCGCCGACGACTCGGCACGGGCGCAATTGCGCGTGGCCGAATCCGACCGCGCGTTGGCTGCACGCGCGCTGCGCCAGAGCGAGCTGCGTGCGCCGTTCGACGGCAGCGTGGTGGCCCGCCAATTGCAGCCCCAGGCCGATACCTTGGTCGGGCAGACCGTGCTGCAGGTCGAGGGCCAGGGCCAGCCGCAGGCGCTGGCGACGCTGCCGAGCTCGGTCGCGCAGGGCCTGGCGCCAGGCGCGCTGGTGCGGGCGATGCGCTCGGACGCGCCGCAGGCGACGTTCGAGCTGCGCTTGCGAAGCGTCTCCTCACGGCTGGAAGGCGGTGCCAGCGTCCAGGCAATCTTCGACGTGACCGAGGCCTCGGTACCGCTGCGCAGCGGCGACAGCCTGCTGCTCGCGCTTTCGAATGAGTCCGCAGTCGACCTGTCGGTGCCACTGCAGGCGGTAGTCGGACAACAGGGCGAGGATGCGGTGTACGTCTACGATACCAAGGTGGGCACCGTGACCCGCCGCCGCGTCGAACTCGGCTCGGTCGAAGGCGAGCGCGTGCGCGTGACCGCCGGCCTGCAGCCAGGCGACCAGGTGGTCACCGCTGGCGGCGCCTTCCTCAGCGACGGCCAAGCGGTGCTGCCGTTCCGCTCCGCTTCGCGCCTGAATGAAGCGGGGCGCCCATGAAGCTGACCCATTCGGCCCTCGGTGCCAGCCGCCTGACCCTGTTCGCCGCGCTGATGGTACTGGTCGGCGGCATCGTCACCTTTCTCGGATTTCCTTCACAGGAAGAACCTACGGTCACGATTCGCGATGCATTGGTGACGATTTCGCATCCCGGCATGCCCAGCGAACAGGTCGAGGCCCTGCTGGCCAAGCCGGTCGAGGAGCGCCTGCGCGAGATCGGCAGCCTCAAGAGGATCGTCACCACGGTGCGGCCCGGCACCGCGACTATCCAGCTCACCGCCTACGACCACGTCAAGGACCTGCCGGCGCTGTGGCAGCGCGTCCGCGCCAAGTCGGCTGAGGCCGGCCAGGCCCTGCCAGCCGGCAGTTTCGGGCCGTTCGTCGACGACGACTTCGGACGGGTGGCGGTGGCCTCGATCGCTGTCACCGCGCCGGGCTTCGGCATGAGCGAGATGCGCGAGCCGCTACGCGACCTGCGCGCGCAGTTGCATACCTTGCCTGGCGTCGAGCGGGTGACATTCTATGGCCTGCAGGAAGACCGGGTCTACGTGGCGTTCGATCGCGGGCGCCTGGTCGAGGCCGGGCTGAGCCCGGCCTCGGTGATGCAGCAGTTGCAGGCGCAGAACGTGGTCGCGCCCGGTGGGCTGGTGTCGGCTTCGGGGCTGGCGATGACGGTGGCCACTTCCGGCGAGTTGCGCAGCACCGAGGAGTTGCGCCACTTTCTGGTCTCGGTGTCGGACACATCCGGTGCGGGCGGTACGCGCGAGGTGCCGCTGGGACATCTTGCCCGGATCGAGGTGATGCCGGCCGATCCGCCCGAGAGCGCCGCGGTCTACGAGGGCATGCCGGCGGTGGTGGTCGCGGTGTCGATGGCCACCGGCTACAACATCGGCGACTTCGGTGCGCAGCTGCGTACTAAGCTGGAAGAGACCGCACGGCAGTTGCCGGCCGGCTTCGAGCAGCACGTGGTCACCTTCCAGGCCGACGTGGTCGCGCGCGAGATGGGCCGCATGCACCAGGTCATGGGCGAGACAATCCTGATCGTCATGGTCGTCGTGATGCTGTTTCTGGGTTGGCGCACCGGTCTGATCGTCGGCGCGATCGTGCCGCTGACCATCCTCGGCGCACTGATCGCCATGCGCGCGCTGGGCGTGGAACTGCAGACGGTATCGATCGCGGCCATCATCATGGCTCTCGGCCTGCTGGTGGACAACGGGATCGTCATCGCCGAGGACATCGAACGACGGTTGGCCGCCGGCGAAGAGCGCCGCCATGCATGTATCGAGGCCGGCCGCACGCTGGCGGTGCCGCTGCTGACCTCCTCGCTGGTGATCGTGATGGCGTTCTCGCCGTTCTTCATCGGCCAGACCGCCACCAACGAATACCTGCGTTCGCTGCCGATCGTACTCGGCCTGACCCTGCTCGGCTCCTGGCTGCTGAGCATCACGGTGACGCCGCTGCTGTGCCTGTACTTCGCCAAGGTGCATCCGTCCCACGGCGAGGGTGCTGGCCAGTACGATTCGCGCTTCTACCGCGGCTACCGCCGGATCATCACCCGGGTGCTGGACCACAAGGCGCTGTTCATCGGCACCATGCTGGTGCTACTGACCGGCGCCGGCGTTGTGCTGGCGTCGATCCCCTACGACTTCCTGCCCAAGTCCGACCGACTGCAGTTCCAGATGCCGGTGACCCTGCAACCTGGTAGCGACTCGCGCGAAACCCTGCGCACGGTGGAGGCGATGAGCCGCTGGTTCGCCGACGACAAGGTCAATCCAGAGGTGACCGATAGCATCGGCTACGTCGCCGACGGCGGTCCGCGCATCGTGCTGGGCCTGAATCCCCCGCTGCCGGGCAGCAACATCGCCTACTTCACCGTCAGCGTCGCGCAGGGCACCGACATCGAGCAGGTGATCGACCGCACCCATCGGTACATGCGCGAGGCGTTTCCGCAGGCTCGCGCCGAGCCCAAACGCTTCCCGCTGGGTGCGACCGAGGCCGGCGTGGCCATCTACCGCGTGGTCGGCCCGGACGAGGCGGTGCTGCGCGAGACGGGCGAGCGCATCGCCGCGGCGCTGCGCGGGTTGCCTGGTATTCAGGACGTCTACGACGATTGGTTGCCGCGCGTGCCGCGCTACGTGGTCGAGGTCGACCAGCTCAAGGCGCGCCGCGCCGGCATCAGCAGCGAAGACGTGGCCCAAGCACTGCAACTGCGCTACAGCGGCCTGCAGGCCTCGCTGATCCGCGACAACGGCGTGGCTGCGCCGATCGTGTTGCGCGGCGATGCGCGCGAGCGCGATGCCGCGGGCAGCCCGGCCGATACGTTGGTCTATCCCGGCGCGGGCGGCGCGCCGCTACCGTTATCGGCGATCGCGTTGGTCTCCACGGCGAGCGAGCCCTCAACGATCATGCGCCGCAACCTGGTGCGCACGCTGACGGTCACCGGCCGCCATCCCAGCATGACCGCCAATGGAATCGTCGCCGAGATCGCGCCGCAGATCGATGCGATCGAGCTGCCGCCGGGCTACCGCATCGAACTTGGCGGCGAGATAGAGGATTCGGCTGAAGCCAACCAGTCGCTGCTGCAGTTCATGCCGCATGCGCTGATCATGATCCTGCTGTTGTTCGTGTGGCAATTCAATTCTTTCCGCAAGCTGTTCATCGTGGTGGCGAGCATCCCGTTCGTGCTGATCGGCGCGGCCCTGGCGCTGCTGCTGACCGGCTACCCGTTCGGCTTCATCGCCACCTTCGGCCTGCTGGCGCTGGCCGGCATCATCGTCAACAACGCTGTACTCCTGCTCGAGCGCATCGAGGCTGAACTGGCCTCGGGCCTGGCGCGGCGCGAGGCGGTGATCTCGGCGGCTGTGATGCGGCTGCGCCCGATCGTGATGACCAAGCTGACCTGCATCGTCGGCCTGATCCCACTGATGCTGTTCGGCGGTCCCCTGTGGACCAGCATGGCGATCACGATGATCGGCGGCCTAGCGCTGGGAACACTGGTGACGCTGGGCCTGATTCCGATCCTGTACGACCTGCTGTTCTCGCTGCGCGTGCGCAGCGGCGGCAAGTCCACGAATGGGGAAGCGACCGCATGAGTTTCCCCTCCGCCATGCATGCACGCCGACTCCGGTCCGCGTTGCGCCACGACCAGGAGGCTTTGCGATGACGCAGGCATGGCTACGCCGCGAGGCCAACGCTGACGGACACGCGGCCTGGATTGCCGGCGGCGACTGGACGATCGAGCACTACGGCCGATTGGCCACGTTGGTATCCGACGCGCGCGCAAACCCCGGTGCGCAGCGCGCGGTGCCGTTCCTAGACTGGACGCAGGTCCGCCAGCTCGACACCGCGGGCGCGGCGCTGCTGGTCGAGATGCTCGGCCCAGTGCTGGCGCGCGAGCACCTGCGCGCCGATCCACGGCTGGAGCCGGAACGCCGAGCCCTGCTGGAGGTGCTGGTGGACGCTGCGGAGGCCCAACAGGTCGCGGGGCACCCTGCGCTCGATTCCGCGCCTGCATGGCTGCGCGGCATCGCGGGCATCGGCGCAACGGCCGAGCGGGGGCTGCATTCGTTACTGGATCTGGCCGGCTTCGTCGGCCAGATCCTGGAGACTTGGCTGCGCATTGCGCCGTACCCGCGGCGCTGGCGGCTGACTGCGGTGGTCGCGCAGATCCAGCGTGTCGCTGTCGATGCTGTGCCCATCGTCGCCCTGCTGAGTTTCATGGTCGGTACCGTGGTCGCCTTCCTCGGCGCAACCGTGCTGGCCAACTTCGGCGCCAGCATCTTCGCCGTGCACCTGGTCGCGTTCTCGTTCATGCGCGAGTTCGGCGTGCTGCTACCGGCGATCCTGATCGCCGGGCGCACCGCCAGCGCCTACACCGCACAGATCGGCTCGATGAAAGCGAACGAGGAGATCGACGCGCTGCGCTCGGGAGGGTTGAACCCAATCGAGCTGCTGGTGTTGCCGCGGGTGCTGGCACTGCTGGTCTCGCTGCCCCTGCTGACCTTGGTGGGCGTTCTGGCGGGCATCGCTGGCGGTGCCGCGGTCTGCGTGCTGAGTCTCGACATCTCGCTGGCGCAGTTCCTGGCCATAGTGCAGGACAAGATCGAGGTGCGGCATTTTCTGGTCGGGCTGAGCAAGGCACCGTTCTTCGCCGTCATGATCGCCGCGATCGGCTGCCACGAGGGTTTCAAGGTCTCCGGAAGCGCGCAGTCGGTGGGCGACCACACCACCTCGAGCGTGGTGCAGTCGATCTTCGTCGTGATCCTGCTCGACGCGCTGGCGGCGCTGTTCTTCATGGAGATGGGCTGGTGAGCGGCCTTTCGAACGGAACGGCAACTCATGCCATCGAGGTGCGCGCGCTGGACAACCGCTTCGGCGAGCAGCAGGTGCACCAGAACCTGGACTTGGACGTTCGGCGTGGCGAAATCCTGGGTGTCGTCGGCGGTTCGGGCACCGGCAAATCGGTCCTGCTGCGTAGCATCGTTGGTCTTCAGCGCCCGCATGCCGGCGTGGTCCGCATCGAAGGCCTGGATCTGCTGCAGCTCCACGGCGCAGCGCGCACGCATCTGGAACGGCGCTTCGGCATCCTGTTTCAGAAGGGTGCCCTGTACTCGTCGCTGAGCGTGACCGAGAACGTCGCCCTGCCGCTGATCGAGCACGCCGGCCTGCCGCGTGCCCAGGCCGAGCACCTGGCGCGCAGCAAGCTGGCGCTGGCTGGCCTGCCACCGGATGCCGGCGACAAGTCGCCGGCATCCCTGTCGGGTGGCATGGTCAAGCGTGCGGCCTTGGCGCGGGCGCTAGCCTTGGACGCGGGCATCCTATTCTTGGACGAGCCGACGGCAGGACTGGACCCGATCGGCGCAGCCGCGTTCGACCAGCTGATTCTGACCTTGCGCAATGCGCTGGGGCTGACCGTGTTCCTGGTGACCCATGACCTGGACTCGCTCTACACGATCTGCGATCGCGTGGCGGTGCTTGCCAATCGGCAGGTGCTTGTCAATGACAGCATCGAGGTGGTGGAGCGCTTCGACCACCCCTGGATCCAGGCCTATTTCCACGGACCGCGCGGCCGCGGGGCGGCGCGGGCGCGCGCCGGATCCACGAGCGCGGCGCCGCCGTGATGCGCGGGTCCGCCTCCTTCCCCCGACCGCGGTCGCGCGCGCCTGCGCCGAACAGCCGCATGCCTATCAGAGAGGTGCACTGAATCATGGAGCCCCGTGCCCGCCACGTCGCCATCGGCGTCTTCGTCCTTTTCCTGGCCGCGCTCGGCTTCGGCGTCGCGCTGTGGCTTGGCGACGCCCGTTCCGACCGTGACTTCCACTACTACCGCGTCATGTTCGACGAGCCGGTGACCGGGCTCTCGATCGGCAGCCCGGTCCAGTACAGCGGCATCACCGTCGGTGAGGTCGCTGCTTTGTCACTGCTGCCCGAGGACCCGCGCCGGGCCATCGCCCGTGTGCGCATCGAGACCTCGATTCCGATTCGCCAGGACACCCGGGCCGAACTGGTGATCACCGGCATCACCGGCGCTGCGGTGATCGAGCTGAGCGACGGTGGTCCTGACGTGCCGCTGCTACCCAGGAAAGAGGGCGAGGAACCGCTGATCCTGGCGCCGCGCTCGGCTCTGGCTTCGCTGGTCTCCGGCGACGGCAACACCATGACCACGATCAACGGCATCTTGCTGCGCACGCATGAACTGTTCTCCGAAGAGAACGTGGCACTGGTGCATAAGACCTTGGTGAACCTCGAGGACACCACCGGCACGCTCGCCGGACAGCGCACCGAGCTGGCCGGGCTGGTCAAGAACCTGACCGAAGCGAGCCGGGAATCAACCGCGGCACTGCGCCAGGCCAATGCCGTGATCGACGATGCCCAAGCGATCCTCAACGAGGAGGGACGCCCCGCACTGGCCAGCACGCGTGAGGCCATGGCCTCGCTGGAGCGTAGTTCGGCGCGGATGGAAGCCCTATTGCAGCGCAATGCGGCCTCGCTGGATCAGGGCATGGCCGCTACCGGCCCGGCGATGAACGAACTGAGGCAGTCACTGGCCAGCCTCAACACCGTGCTGCGCCGTCTGGATCGCAACCCCGCCGGCTACCTGCTCGGCAGCGAGAACATCGAGGAAACCACCCCATGACCCATGCTTCCCGCAAGCTGCCCGCGACCTTCGCGGCGCTCCTGCTCGCCGCCACGCTGCCGGCCTGCAGCATCCTGCCCAAGCAGGCGCCAGCCGCCACCTACCAACTGCCGTTGCAGCACCCGGCACAGGCGCGCAGCGGCGTACATGGGCCGCGCGCCGATGGCCCCATACTGGTCATCCATTCCCCGGCGAGCAATCGGGTGCTCGATTCGGACCGGGTCATCATTGCCCAGCCCGATGGACGCCTTGCGGCCTGGCAGGGACTGCGCTGGGCCGATACCGCACCGGTCCTGCTGCGCGACCGCCTGGCCGAAGCCTTCATCCAGGATGGACGACTGACCGTGCACGTGGACAGTGCGGCGCCCGCCGCCGAACTGGACCTGCTCGGCGCGCTGCGGGCGTTTCAGGTCGAACAGCGCGGCACCGCGCCGGTGGTGGCGATCCGGCTCGACGCGCAACTGGCCGAGCGCGACCGTGCGGGCGCCGGCGTCAGCCGGCGCTTTGAGGTGGTGCATGCCGCCGCGAGCAAACGCGAGACCGACGTGATAGCTGCGTTCGGCGCCGCGTCGGATGCGTTGGCTGCCCAAGTCGTCGACTGGGTCCTGGAGCAGCCCACGGCATCCGCCACCGGTTCGGACGCGCGCGCGCGCCACGCCGACCTGCCATCCCCCGCTGCGGCCGAGTCGTCGCACTCGACTAGGTAAGCTGCCATGCCCAAGTCCGTCCACAGCTACTGGTCACCCGAGCCCATCGCCGTTACCCAATCGCCGAACTGCAGGAGCTCGGCTACGACTGCGCCTTGGTGTCGCCAGAGCAGGTCGCGGTGACGAGCGCCCAGACTTTCGGCGCGGCCCGGATCCTGCAGTGGATCGTTGATCCGGCCAAGTTCATCGTCTCACTGAAACAGCTGGCACTGCGCGCCGGTATCCGCATCCACGTGCGCAGCCAGGTCTCCGGCATCAACGAGGTTGGTGCGGGAGTGCGCGTCGATACCTTCGCCGGTAAGGTGACGGCCGCCAAGGCGATGCCGTGGGTCAGCGCCTTGCCGCCGTCACATTCACAAGCCTGCCAGGTTCCGCCTGCAGCCTTTCTGCTTGGGGTTCTATCATGACTGATCAGCGGCAAAGACATCGCCTAGTGATCGTTGGAGGGGGCGTGGCGGGGCTGGAGATTGCCAGCGCATTGGCCCGCCGATGGCGACGTCCGGGAACGCCCACAGTCACACTGGTCGATCGGGATTCGGCCCACGTCTGGAAGCCTATGCTGCACATGATCGCGGCAGGTACGCGCGATGTTTCGCAGCAGCAAACACCCTACTTGGCGCAGGCGCGCGATACCGGATTCGTCTACCAGCCTGGCGAGCTGTGCGGCCTGAATCGGGAACGGCGAGAACTGCAGATCGCCGCAGTCTACGCTGACGACGGGCGACTTCTGATTCCCGGCCGCATAGTTGGATATGACACTCTGATTATTGCCATCGGCAGTCAAGCGAACGACTTCAGGACGCGTGGTGCCGCAAACCACTGTTACCGGATCGACTCGCGCGAGCAGGCCGATGCATTCAACCGGGAGATTCGACTTCGTGTCCTGCAGTGCGTGGCGCAGGATGCCCAACTCTCAATCGGGATAGTTGGCGGCGGCGCCACAGGCGTGGAGTTGGCTGCCGAATTGGTGCAACTGGCCGAATCAGCGGCGGCGTATGGCGCCCACGACCTGATGTCGCGCATGTCAGTTGCTTTAATCGAGAGCGGACCGCGATTACTGGCCGCCTTTCCCAAAGACATCTCTGAAGCTACCCGAGCGCGTTTGGAGCAATTGGGTGTCCGTGTGTACACCGACACACGGGTCAGCGCAGTGGATGCCGATGCCTTCCTGTTTAGCGACGGCACTCGGCGGGAGGCATCCCTAAAGATCTGGGCGGCCGGGGTCAAGGCTGCGAACTTGCTGTCGAATCTAGCGGGGCTGGAAGCGAATGCTATCAACCAGTTACTGGTACGGCCCTCGCTGCAGACGACGCAGGACCCGCGGATCTACGCCGTGGGCGATTGCGCGAGCCTTACTTTGTCGGGCAACCAGCGCTCCTTGCCGCCGACAGCACAGGTTGCACATCAGCAGGCGCAATACCTCATCCGCCAACTTCCGCGCGTGATCGAGCGAGGCTTGACGCCCCCTGACTTCGTGCACCGCGACCTTGGATCCCTGGTGTCACTAGGCGAGTACGACGCATTTGCGTCGCTGGGCAAGTTCGGCCTGCTCAAGGGGACAACGCTACGCGGAAGGCTGGCGCAGGCCAGCCATGTGCTGCTCTATCGTAGCCACCAGGCACGCCTGCACGGGATCATTCGCGGTAGTCTCTTGTGGCTGGTTGATCAGCTCAACGCACGTTTACGTGGATCGATACGACTTGATTGAGCGATTGGAAGGAATTGGTGAGTTGGATATCCAGATAGTCGACACTGAGACCACTGCGTTCGTATGCATGAGCACGAGAGCACCGAGCGTCAGGACACCTTCCACATGCTCTGGTCATCCAGCAAGCATATGGCGCCGAAACTATGAGCACTCATAGACTTCATGACGACGGAGATTTTAAAGGACTAGTACCTGGAACTAGCCCAACGATGGCCCCTTTGGCCGACCGACTTCCCACGATGCCCCGATACCGTGCATCGTCGCTGCGAGTTGCTGCCCCCGCCGCTGTTCGATCACAGGCCGCCACGGCACCAGGCTGAACCCCATGCCATCATCGAGCATCGCATAGCGCCCGCTGGCAAGCATGACGGAGCGCCGGTAGATGCCTGCAACGCGCTGCCCGTCCGTGGCGGGCCGATGCGCCAGGCCGGTTTCGGCGGCAATGTCCTTGGCGGCCTGCGCCAGTTCCCGATTGCGCAGCGTGCCCAGCAGGTTGCGCGCCAGGATCACTCGCTGCCCGCGCCGCTCCGCCAGCCCCTGTTCTTCAAGGAAGTCGGCGCGCTGTTGCAGGGTGTTCTTGACCTCGCCACCAAAGCCCAAGTCGCCCAGCCCCTTGCCGCCGCCGATCAACTGCTGGTCGAGCCAGGTGGCTCCGATCACGCGCGCCTGCAGCTCGATGGACAGGTGCGATTTCAGCTCCACGGCGACGCCGCCCAGCCGTTGCGCGTCGTACTGGCGGCCACGCTCGGTCAGGTCGTCCGGCACCTTCCATAACCCCTCGGCCACGCGCTCCACGATGCCGGCCCGGCGCAGGGCTTCCAGCCGGCGGACGTGGGCCGCGACGACTTGCTGCGGGTCGCGGTCGGGCTTGGCCCGGCCCTGCTCGATCGCCAGGTGATGATCGGTGCGGTACAGGCCATCGCTCGCCAGCGCGGCGATGTTCTTGTCGGCCGCCCGTACCTCCGCGGAACCACGCACCTCCACCACCGATCCGGTTGGATAGTTCGCCAGCTCGTCGCCGGCGTTCAACGCGACGTAGTGGGCCTTGCCGTCCACCCCGTCGATGACCAGATAGCCGCGGTCGTGCAGCTCGTCGGCCAGCCCCTTGCCGGCCACGCGGCCGACGATGGTGCGGCCGTCGTCGCCCGGCTCGAACACCGCCAGTTCGCGCGGCTGGCCGCTCATGGCGCGCTGCATGGTGCGGATGATGTCGCCACGCTCGCCCAGGGCACGCAAGGTCTTCTCCGCGTCCGCATGGACGGCCCAGGTGCCGGGCTGCACCTCGTCGGCCAGGCCCAGGCGCTGCAAGCGTTGGAGTCGGCCGATCAGCAGCAGCCGCTGGCGTTGCAGCCGGGGTTCATTGAAGCGTTCGATCTGCACCCGGCCATCCACGCCGGCCTCACGCTGCAATGTGCGGTCGAGGCTCGTCCACCGCTCCTGTTTCACCTCGCGTCCCAAGGTCTGCTGGATCTCCAGTTCGGTGCGCTGCCCCAGCCATTCGGTCGCCAGTTCGGCGGCCCGATGGCGGAAGCCGTGGGCGATGTAGTCGCCGGCGATGATGAGGTCTTTGCCGGTGTCGTCGCGTCCGCGCACGATCAGGTGTGCGTGCGGGTTGTCGGTGTTCCAGTGATCCACCGCCACCCAATCCAGCCGCGTGCCAAGGTCGGCTTCCATCCGGTTCACCAGATGCCGGGTGTAGGTGCGCAGGTCGTCCAGCTCGGCGCCGTCCTCCGGGGAGACGATGAAGCGGAAATGGTGCCGGTCGTCGGCGGCCCGCTCCTTGAAGGCATCGAGGTCGGCTTCGTCGGTCTGCGGCCCGTAGGCCCGGCCCGGTTCGCCATCGCGGCCGGCGCCGTCGCGCTCAATGTAGCGCAGGTGCCTGGCGAGCGACTGCGGGCTGGCGTTGCGCTGGTTGACCAGCAGGGTCTTGATGGTCACGCGCCGCGACATGGGCGTCAGCTTCGCCCCGGCGAAGCGCGCCGCCGTGTGGCCGCGCCCAAGCCGTGAACCGGGGCGCTGACCGGCGCGTGCGCCGCTGCCGCCGGCTGCGGAATGGCGCATCGAGGACTTGCCGCTGCTGGCCTTGCCTGCCTGCTTGAGCACCTTGGAAACGAAGCTCTGGCCCTGACCCTTGCCCCGGTTCTTCGGGGCGCTGGGGCGTACCCGGAAATCGTCGTCGCGGCGGTCGCTCATGGCCGCGCATCCTGCAAGCTCTGGCGTGTCCTGTCGTGCGAAGCACGCGGACATACCTGCATTGGCGCGACCTTCGCGCCCCACGCGGCCCGGCGGCGAAGCCGCTCCGTGCCGCGCCACCCCCATGTGCAGACAGGCTTTCGACGCGGCCTAGTGCCGCGTCCTTTTGTCTTGCCTTCCGCCTTTGCCTTCCGCTGTCGCTCCAGGCACCGGCGGCCCGGCGGTGCTGCTGCGTGAGCAGCCAGCGCGCCGGCGAACGCGGCGATGGCCGCAGGCCGGGCGCGTTCGAGGCAAGACGCCTGCACGTTGGCCGGCTGCGCCGGCGACAGCGCGAAGTGCGGCGCGGATGCGCTCGCACTGCATGCGCGACGACATGCGGAAAGCCACGGGATCGACACGCCCGATGGCACGAGAAGATGCACGGCCACGTGCAGCGAGTCGGCGGCCATCATGGGCGTGTCTCCAGCCAGATCGGGCGCGCAACGCCGATCACGGCGGATGCGCTGACCGGGCCGAAGTAGCGGCTGTCGAACGATGCCGGATTCGTCACGCTCAACAAGAACAGTTCGCCCGGTTCAAGGCGGCGGCAAAGCTGCAAGGACGGCAGCGCCCGGCCCAGCCGGTCGGCAGGCAGCACGGCGGCGACCGGCACGCCGTCGATGCGTACCTGACCGGCGACGATGCAGACGTGTTGCGGCGCGACCGCGCCCACACGTTTGAGCAGCGGCACGCGGGTCGGCAGATAGCCGCGCTGTGCTGCCAGCATGGCGGCCCTGGTCGGCAGCGGCACCAGCACGATGCTGTCCACGGACAACGGACGTGGCAGCGAGGCGGTGCACGGGTCGAACGGCTCGATGCGATACCAGCCGACCGCCACGCTGTCGGACGGGTTGTAGGTCAGGCGCGGCAGCGGCGACACGAAAGCCGCCCAGGCCAGCGCAGCGAAGCCGAGGGCGGCCAGTGTCACCACGACGATGCGAGCGCGCAGGCGCGAGCGAGGACGCGGCGCCACGTCGGGCGCGTTGGGTGTGGTGGTCGGGGCGGTCATGGCAGCACCTTCCCGGCCAGCCAAGCAGCGTGCCGCTCGGCGGTGTATTCGGGCAGCGGCGAACGCGCTGCAAGACGGTTGCCCAGCGTGCGCCAGTACGCGGGCGACACGTCGATGACGGCGATGCCCTGCGCCTCGATGCCGTCGATGCGTTCCAGCACGGCGCGCACGTTGGCGTCGCCTTCGGTGTGCAGCAACAGGCGCGCGCCCGGCTGCACGCCGGGGATGCGCTGCGCCGCGTCCAGTGGCGTGCAAGCCTGCATCACCATGAGCTGCCAGCGGATCGTGCCGTAGTCGTTGGCCTGCCAGCGGATGCGGCAGAGCATCGCGCCCGGCAGGAACACCGCGCAGCGCCGCCAGTCGTCCAGGCGCAGCGTGCGTGCCGGTTCACCGAAGCGCAGGTAGAGCTTGAAACGGGCCTCGATGTAGGCCAGCGCCACGCGCGTCAGCGGCGCGCTGGCGGGTTGGCCGGAAGGCACGATAAATGATGGCTGTGGCGTAGCCGTGGCCGCGCCAGCGGCAGGCGAAGCGGATGCAGTCATGGTGTGTTCTCCCTGTGGTTCTCGGGAAACTCCCGCTCCAGCAGGCCGCGCAGCAGGTCGGCCACAGTCACGCCTCGCGTGAAGGCCGACACCTTGATGCGCGCCCGCAGCGCGGGCGTAATGTCGAGGGTCAGGCGCGCGGTGTAGAGGTCGCCTTTGCCCAGCGCATCGGCGTCGCCCTGGCGAATCCACGCCTCGGCGTGCGGATTCGCGGGCGGACGTGCGCCGATGCCGACGCGCTTGCCCATGCGTTTGCGGTTGGGTGGCTGCTGCGCTGTCATGGCGTCCACCGCAGCAGTTCGTCCACCAGGGCCGTGATTTCGCGGGCGGCGGCGCTGTTAGGTGCTGTCTCGCGTGCGAGCCGGCCAGCGGCCACGCTGTCGGCGAACACGATGCGCTGATGCACTTCCGAGCGCAGCGCAGGCAGCGGCTGTTCTGCCAGCGATTGCCGCGCCTCACGGCCGATGATGGTGGTGCTGACGCGCCGGTTGATGACGAAGGCTGCGCGGAGCAGCGGCCGGAACACCTGCGCCTCGCGGATGAGCGCCACCATCTCTGCGCTGGCCCACACGTCATAGGGGCTGGGCTGCACCGGGATCAGCACACGCTCGGCCGCCAGCAGCGCGGAGCGCGCCAAGGCGGCGATCCTGGGTGGCCCATCAATAACGACGTGATCGGCCCGCCTGGCGAGTTCTGGCGCTTCCTGATGCAGCGTTTCACGGGCCAGGCCCACGGCGCTGAACAGCCGTGGCAAGCCTTGCTGGCTTCTGCGCTGCGTCCAGTCCAGCGAGGAACCCTGCGGGTCGGCATCGAGCAGGACGACATGCTGGCCGCGCAGCGCCAGTTCGCCCGCGATGTGCGTGGCGAGCGTGGTCTTGCCGACACCGCCTTTCTGGTTGAGCAGAGCGAGGATCATGGCGCGGCCCTCCGTGTTGGAAAGCCGGTCTTTCGCTTCTGCGTGTGGTGCCGTTGGGTGGTTGTCCACCGAAACGGCGCGCTTCTACTAAAAGTTATGTATTTACTGTTAGGGAAGTTAAGGGGCGCGAAAACCCAATGCTGGCGCGGCTTTGCGGCCGATTTTGTTGCCTGATAGCACGAGGATTTGTTGCCTGATAGCACGAGCCTCCTGTTGCCTGATAGCACGAGTGAATTAACAGGTTTTCCCAGACTTATCCCCGTGCCGTGGGCGGCACGGGCCGAAAGGTCAGCAGTTCGGTTTTCTCGCCGGGCATGCGCTCGATGCCCAGGACGTAGCCGGGCAACGACTGCCGCGCCACCAGGGTGCGCAAGTCGGCGGCGAAGTCGTAGAAGCGCGCCACGCTGCCGGACTTGCGGTACAGGTGCTGGAAATCGAATTGCCAGCCGTGCTCCTGCCGGCCGCCATGCTTGCGCACCAGCCGGTACAGCCAGCGTTCGATGCCGCCCGTGAGCCGGAAGTACGTCGGGTCGATGGTCAGTACCAGGGCGGCGTCCACCACGCCCGCGTAGAACCAGTCCGGCAGGATCAGTTCGATGCCCAGCGGCGTGCCGCTGGCATCGGCCAGCTCGCGCCATTCGTTCACCCACGAAAAGCGATGCAGGCGCCGTCCGGTCGTCTCGCGGATGGACGTGGCCACCGTTGTCGATTGCAGGCGATCCAGGGCCGCTTTCAGGCGCTGGTAGTCGCGCAGCGACGTGCCGCGCCCGATGAAACGCAGGATCTCGTAGGGGCGCACCTGCATCAGCCGCGAGGTCGGAATGCCCGCATCGCGGGCTTCCACGATCTGCGAGGCGGCCCAGATCAGGATGTCGGCATCCCAGATTGTGGCAATGCCGTGCTCCTGCGTACCCTCCACTCGGATGGTGATGCCACCGGCGCGGAAGTCGATCGGCGCCGTGCGGCGCGACTTCGCCAGCGAGAAGAACGGAAAGGCCATCAAGTCCTGGCTGTCGCGCGGCGCCATGTCGCCCGGCAGCGCGCGGAACAGGTCGAGCTGTTCGCGCTGCTGCACTGGTCGCTGCCGCAGGGGCAGCGATGGGCTGGACATGGCGATGGCCACCGGCGAGCCAGAAATCAGCGGCCATCACGGTAGTCGCCCGCATGCCGCTCGGCATATTCCGGGTCGGAAGTCGCCTCGTAGCTGCGCTGGTCGGCCCAGGCATCGAGGTCGGACACGGCGTACATGACGCGGCGGCCGAACTTGCGGAACTTCGGCCCGCCGCCGATCACGCGCTGTTTCTCCAGCGTGCGTGGCGACAGGCGCAGGTATTCGGCGGCTTCGTCGTTGGTCAGGTAGCGTTGGGGCTGCGCAGGCGCAGCGGCAGCAGCGGCGGCAGGCCGCAAGGGAGCGGGTCGCATGGGATGTACCTCCATCAAGCCCGGCCACACCACGCGGCCGGATAGAGGCACTTTCAAGAAAGCGAGGCTGCTTGCTAAGGGACGATCTGCGGGGGACGCGAAACGTCCCCCCTACTGCAACGGCGGCGGAAGCTGTGCCAGGCGGCGATAGCCGCCGCGCATCAGCGCCTCGCCACGACGTACCAGCCGCCGCACGCGGGCACGCAAGGCGCTGTCCTTGTGCCAGTCGGCGGCGACCGCATCCACGCCGAACAACCCTTCGGCGATTTCGCGCAAGGACGCGCCCGCCTGGGTCGCATCGAGCGCCTGCAAGGTGTGCAGTTCCAGCACCGCGGCCGGCGTGGGCCGGGAACGGGCCGCCGCCGCAGGCACGCCAACCGTGGCTGCGGCCAGAGCGTCCAGCTCGGCCGTGAGCGTGCGATAGCGCGCGCAGGGCTTGGCGCAGGCGCGGGTGGCATAGAGGTAGGCCATGCCGTCTTCCAGACCCGGCCCGAGCGCGAGCCGCAGGCAGCAGCCGGGCCAGTGTGACACCAGCACCAGGCGCTTGCCGTCGTGGATCAGTTGCTTGCGGCCCGGTACGCGCCAGAACTCGAAGGCATGGGCCGCAGGTGGTGGGTCGGCATCCGGGTAGAGCTGCACCACGGCATCGTGATCGGGGAACCAGATCGGATGCGCGTCGCGCGCATCCAGGGCTGGGTCTTCCAGCAGGCGCAGGCCCCAAGTCTGCGGCGCGTCCCGCCGTCGGTGGCGGCGCAGCCAGTCGCGGCGATAGTCGGGATTCCTGCGCAGGTATTCCCAGGCCAGCGCGGGGCCATCAAGGTGCAGAACGTAGAGATAGGCCGCTGTGGGATACCAGTGTTCGGCGCTGCGATCAGTCATGGCGAGACCTCCCTGTGCTTGGGGTTCGTCGCCACGGATTCCGCCGCACGATAGCTATCGAATTGCCATCAGGTCGTCATCAAGAAGGGCTAAGCTGTAGTTTTGGGTGTCAAGACCGTTTGGCTCCGGCGTGTTGCGGAAATCGTCTGAATGCGACGGCTGCGCAACCCCAAAAATGGTGCGCCGCATCAGATACCGTGCCGGAGCCCACGCAAAAGATCATGACTGTTTGCATCAGGCTGGCACCGCTTCAGTGCATCAATACGGATTAAGACCTGCACGGTCTTGGCAATGACTGAAATAGTCACAATGCTCCCCGGCTGGCCGGTCCGCGCTGGGGTTCATCAGTCACTGATCGAACCATCCTCCTGCGACAGCCGGACATACTCCGACAGCGGACGCACCGCTAGGAAATACCGATCCCGTCGCACTGGTAATCCGCGCGGCCCCACGATGCCGGCCAGGTCGGATAGCTTGACCGTCCCGAGCGCAGGCATCCCGATACCGAGGTCGATCAGGCCGTAGGCCGTATCGGTATCCGCAGGGTCGAGAGACACCAGCAGCCAGGTCGCGTGCGCGTCCGGGGTGAACAGACGTACCACCGGCAGTGGATCGAATCGCTGAACAGCGGCTAGCGCCTGGCCGTGGGTCAGCAGCCGCGCGCGTTCATCAGCGGTGACAAGCGGCAGGGTCATGGGCAGCCTCCTCACGAAACCGAGGATGCGCGGATGCGCTTTGGTGCCGAAGCGCAGAACCGCCGAAACGCATCCGTGCATCCGTGTGGAAGCACGAATGCGCAAACCATCGCATCCGTAGAAGAACAGAAGCGCCGAGGCGGAATTGTCGGAAGCCGGAAAGACACGGATGCGATTCCCCGGTTCTGTCGGAAACCGTAGAGGCGGATTTCCGTAAAAGCACGAAAGCGGCCTTTCAGCCATGAATGAACACTATAGATTGTAGCCCTATAGGGCGCAATGGGCTGTCATCTTGGTTTTTATGGGGGAACCAGGTTGGTGGCAGCGAAACACTCATTGGCGACGGCAATACGGACAGTCAGGAAGGCGCGAGGCTTGAGCCAGGAAGCGTTCTCCGACGTGTCCAGCCGCACCTATATGAGTACGCTGGAGCGCGACCTGAAAAACCCGACCCTGCACAAGCTGACCGAGCTGTGCGAGGTCATGGAAGTGCATCCGCTGACGTTGCTGACGCTGGCCTATGCCGGCGACGACACGCACAAGGCCGACGAGCTGCTGGCGCGGGTGCGCCAGGAGTTCGAGGCCGTGCTGAAAGAGCGCGACGCGCCCTAGCGCGTCTGAATGCCCGCAAGCGGAGCGCGCAGCGCCGCCAGGCGCGAAGGCGTGAGGGATTGAAGCCGAATGGACATGACGCCATTGGCGGCATGGGGCGCAGCCCGAAAGCCCGGCGGCGCAATGCGCCGACACGCCATATTGTTCCTGCCGCCACGGGCTTCGAGCCATCCGACCATCGCCGATGCGATGCAAGCCCCAGGACATGCGGGGCATAAAGCAACCGGCGAAACCCTGTGCGTGCGGTGCTGAGATCAGCAGCACCGCGCCCCGCCGCAAAGGGCGGGACGCGGTGGGCGGTCGTCAGGCCGCCTTGGGCTTGCTGCGCGACCAGATCAGGTCGTGCGTGCCGTTCTCGCCTTCGATCAGGCGGGCATAGACCGTCGCCGGGAATGAAGGATCGTCGATGGCCACCGACAGGTAATCCCGCCCAGCCTCGCTGGTTTTCTTCCACGCCGCGCCGAAGTCGTGGCCGGCAGCTTGCAGGCGGAAGTCCGGGGCGCTTTCGTTCTCGCCCTTGTCGTTGGGAACGAGCTTGACCTTGACGTTGAGGGTCAGGGTGCGAAGCGTGCCGGTGAAGCCGTCTTTCTCTGCGGTGAAGGTGCCGATGTTAGCCATGGTGATTTCTCCTTTCGGGTTGAACAAGGTCGCGCCAGTGCGTCCTTGTTGTGATCCGTCCGGTGGGGGATGGGCTGGCCGCACCGCGCAGCGGTCGCAACACCGTGGAGAGCCTGGAAGCGAAAAGAATTTGTCCCGCGAGGAATGCGCACAGCGCAGGGGAAATTGTTTTCGCTGGAAGGTTGCGGCCATGAAGCCCAGCCACCGCCAGGATTCAAAACAACACAAGGACGTACTGGCCGCCCGCTCCCGAATAGAGACATGGCCGACTCGGCATCCCCGCGTGACGGCTTCACCTGCCTGCGCCCTGACACGGGCAAGGACAATGCCAAGCGACAAGGTGAAAGCGCCCCTCTCGCTGCTTGCGGCCCTTTGCGTGAGGCGTGGTGTGGAAGCTCCATTGCAAGGCCGGGCGGTGTGTCGGTGAACCGTCCTTCATGACGTACAGGCGACGAACCGCCAGCGTCGAGGACGGCACGCTTTTGCACAACCTGCCGCAGCAAGCCGGGGCGTAGGCCCGCACAAGTCCCGCCCTTTGCGGCGGGGCGCTGCCTTCCACGCAAGCGGAGCGCGCAGCGCCATAGGCGCGAAGGCGTGAGGGATTGAAGCCGAATGGCCGTGACGGCGAAGTCGGCACGGGGCGCAGCCCGCAAAGCCCGACGGCGCACCGCGCCGACACGCCCATCAGCGAGATGCGAAGGCTTCCCTGCGCGTCAGGGAAGTGCTGGTTCTGCCGGTGGCCAGCCGCTGCCAGCGACCGCGCCTTGATCGAACTGACAAGACCAAATCTCCAACTGATCGAGAATATGCAGCAACGCCTTCCCCGAGTGCGTCAGGCCATAGGCCACTTCTCTTGGGAACACCGGCATGGTGCAACGCTCAAGCAAGCCCCGGCCTTCCAACCCCTGCAAGCGTTCGGACAACACCTTGGGCGATACGCCGGGAAGAGCGGCCGCAAGTTCGCTGTGCCGCCTCTTGCCCTCTTGCAGATGCCATAGCACAAGGGCATTCCAGCGATGACCGAGAAAGGCCAGCAAGTCCTCCACCGGACATTCCGATGGCCGGCGCGGCGTGGGCGGCTCCAGTGTGTGTTCGCTCATTGGGCGTGTTCCGTTCTGTTCTTTCCGTTTGGTGAGTTCAATCCACTCCATCCATCATCGCCCGCTTCGACATCAATGGAAACGCCATCATGACATTCGACGTCACATCGCCCGAGCGCATGAACGCCACGTTCGCCAACGCATTCAACAGCCGCAACGTAGGCAATCTGCTCGCACTGTACGAGCCGGGGGCCGTATTGCGCACCAATGGGGGCAACACGAATCTGACGGGCCTTGAAGCTATTGAGGGTGCGTTGACGCAACTTCTCCAAGTGCCGGGCCGGATGGCTTCGCACAACAATTTCTGCATCCTTCATGGCGATCTGGCCCTGCTTCGCGCGGACTGGGAGCTGACCGCCGACGATGGCGCTGTGGTCGCATCGGGAAGTTCTGCCGAACTGGTGCGTATGCAGCCGGATGGTCGTTGGCTCTATGTCATAGACCATGCCGTTGGCGCGGGCCTTCCACGCACTCCGGCTGCGGGTGGAGCGAAGTAGCGGCAGGCTTTGAACACTGGGCGCGGCCACCGCCGCGCCCGGATTTGCATTTTACCGCGCCCAGGACGGCACGGCCTGGGCGCGGTGCTGATCGGGTTACTCCTTCGTCTCGACAATCCACCACACGGCACACGGCAAGGCGCGGCCTGTGATGGGGTGAATGTCTGTCAGGTCGGCGCGGGCCGTCCAGCCGTGAGGCGGACGGTAGCCGCGCACGTCGCCATCGCCATGCCAGCGGCGGGCGCGTACCGTGCCGGGGGCATAGGTTGCGCCCATGCGTGGGCGGCTCGTATGGGTGTGGGTCATGGTCGGCATCCTCGACGTGAAGCGCCCCGGTCGGAACCGGGGCGCTTATCGGGACAGGGTCACGCAGCCAATGCCTCGGCCGGTTCATCGGTCATGGCGGCGGTGTCCGTGGTGTCGGGTTCCGCATCCGTCGCCACGTCCTGCGCCGCCTGCTGCTCCGGGGCTTCGGCGGCGAAGATGGCGAGCATCCAGCCGGTGCCGTCCGCCAGCCGCTCGGCTTCGCTGGCAATGTCGGCCTTCTTCAACTTCGCCAGCCGGGTGACGTGCGCCGGGGCGTACTGCTCTATGGCTTCCAGAATCGCGGCCTTCGGCACATGCCGGAAATAACCCTCATTGGTGGGCTTCCACCATGCGGCCATGTCCAGCCCCACGGCCTGCGCCAGTTCCGCGCCCGGTTGCTGCTGCGTGGCGCGGGGTGTCACCACGTCCACCGTGACGGCCACGCATACCGCCAGCAGCCGCACCAGTTCATCTTGCGACTTCGCCAGCAGCACGGCGAACAGTTCGGCACTGTCCTCCGGCAAGGCTTCGCCTGCCACCTGCTGCAACTCGCGCAGCGCCACAGCAGCGGGCGAATCCGGTATGTCCGGGGCCAAGCCTTCCAGCCGGTCTTTCACGGTCAGGCGCACGCCCAGCGGCAGGTCGTGGCCGTAGTGGCTTCCCTGCAGGACGGTCTGCACCATGCCATGCACCAGTGCGGCCAGCGCCACTTGCGGATGCCGGGCGACTTCGACTTGCAGCGCGACGGTGCGGTGGGCGCTCAACCGCTGCGCCAGCTTGTCGGACATGGCTGCAGTCTTGGGCTGCGCGTCGCTGTCTCCGTCCTCGCCTTCATCGTCGTTCTCGGCTTCCGTGCCGCCGAAACCCTGCCGCAGCCTTTCCAGCGTGCGCAGCGCCTTGGCTTCGGCCTCGCGCATCAGCCCGCGATGAATCACGGCCTGCCCGTTGCGGTCGATGGTGACGATGGCACCGGCTGCGGCCTTCACGGTCGGGCTGTAGTCCTGCAAGCCATCTTCCAGCGCCTGCAATTGCTCGCCCACGGCTTCGCCTTCTTCCTGCAAGGCGTCGGCCTTTTCCTCGTCGTCGGCGTCCAGCGCGTCATCCACGGCTGCGGCCAGTTCCTGCATCTTGGATTGCAGCTTCTCGATGCGCTGCGCTTCGCGCTTGGTCGGTTCGCGCCGTTCCCTCGGCGCACGCTGGAAAGCGTGCAGGTCAGCATGGGTCACGGCGGGCGTGGCATCCACCCACGCCCAGCCTTCGGCCTTCACCTCGGCGGCGATGCCCGCCAGCCGGTCTTGTGCCAGCCGTTCCAGCAGCGCGGCATCGGTCAGATACACGCCCGCGTCACCTTCGGCGAACAGGTCACGGCGCACGCCACCGCCTGCGGCTTCGTAGGTGTCCAGCCCGACGAAGCGCACCAGCGGATGCCGGTAGGCGTCAATCTCGCGCTCGGTGAGGCGGTCGCGCAGCGCGGACGGCTGGCGCTGCCACGTCGGCGCGTCGTAGAAGGCGGTTTCCTGCGCGGCGTGGTCGTCGGTGATGGCAAGGGCCATCAACTGGTCAAGGTTCACGGCATCGGCCCGATAGTCGGCCATCAGGCGCGGCGAGACATTGGCGAGTTTCAGGCGGCGTTGCACCACCAGCGGCGTGACGGAAAAATCCGCTGCAATGTCCTCGATGGGTCGGCCTTCGGCCACCAGCGCGGCAAACGCCTCGAACTGGTCTGCCGGGTGCATCGCTTCGCGCTGCACGTTCTCGGTGAGGCTCGCGGTTCGGGCCGTACCATCGGCCACCAGCAGGCAAGGCACCTCCCATTCCTTGCTGATGCGGTGCTTCTTCGCCAGCAGCTTGAGGGCTGCGAGGCGACGGCCACCGGCCACGACTTCGTAATGCTCGCCATCGGCGGCGGCAATCACGATCAGGTTTTGCAGCAGGCCCACGCGCTGGATGGATGCGGCCAGTTCGGGGATGGACATGCGCGGGGTCTTGCGCACGTTGCGGCCCGTGGGGCGCAACACCAGCCGCGACAGCGGAACCAGTATCAGGTTCTTGGTCGGGTCGGCGGCTTCCAGCGGGACAGCGGCGGCGGCATTGACGGCGCGGGCTTCGGTGTAGGTGACGGCGTTCATGGTGATAACTCCTAACGGTTCAGGGATGCAGCAGCGAGGGATGCGGCAAGGGCTGCTGCCTGCCCTGCCGCGTGGGGAATCAGGCTTTCAACTGGCGCAGGCCATCGGCCAGCATCCAGAGGGCGCGATTGAGGCGCACATCGGAATCAATGCCCTGCACGGGGCGGGTCTGCTGGCGGCGTCCGTTGGCGCTGCGGCCATGCAATCCGCCTTTGGTCAGGTTTTCTTGCGTGCGGTTGA
Organism: Stenotrophomonas sp. STEN022; assembly: GCF_056760155.1. Classification (NCBI taxonomy): domain Bacteria; kingdom Pseudomonadati; phylum Pseudomonadota; class Gammaproteobacteria; order Lysobacterales; family Lysobacteraceae; genus Stenotrophomonas; species Stenotrophomonas sp. STEN022. The sequence goes on along the minus strand of NZ_JBRREG010000001.1, from coordinate 53,993 downwards.
ACACGCTCCACAAGTCCGGGCGGCGGTCGTCGAACCGGCGCGGCATCAGGATTTGCGATTCGGTGATGGGCGCGGGCTTGTTGTCGGTGGGGTCGTACTTGAGGGCCAGCGCGGCGCGGGCGAATACTTCGGCCTCGCCTTCGTCCAGCGTGATCGCGCGCATGGCATCGCGGGAATCCTTCACCCGGTCGAAGCCGCGCAAGACTTCGTAAGCGCCTTCGATGACATGCCCGGAAACGTCGCCCTTGTGGGGTACGCGCACATCGGCCACGGTGTCGCCACACACCAGCCCATTGCTGCACACGAACCGGAACATGCCTGCGAGCATTTGATAGCTGCTCGTGCCATCGTGCGAGTTCAACAACACGATTTCATTGGCCTCCGCGCCGTTGATCTGGCTGGCGTGGCGCAGGCGCAGCATGTGTTTCGTATGCTCGCGCTTGCCTTCATCGCGCACGCGGGTTTGCGTCACCATGAAGGGCTGGAACCCTTCTTTGCGAAGCTCGGCCAGCACGGCGGCGGTGGGGATATAGGCGTACCGCTGCGAACGGCTTTCATGCGGCGCGTCCGCGAAGATGGACGGCGCTACCCGGTGAATCTGGTCATCGGTCAGCGGGTAGTCGCTGCGCAGCGAGGGGGAACGGGAAGCGAAACGGGATGCGAGTTGCATGGTCTTTCTCCTGACAAAAAGGGTTTGCTGTTCAAGCCGCACACCGGATTCCTAGATTCGGAGCCCAGCCTTTCGGCTGTTCTGTGCGGTTGGCACGAGGAACCCGGTTGGCCCTGTTGCCACCGTCTTTCCTGAGTTCATCGCCCGCGGCCAAAGGAGCGCGCGGACGGGGGCCGTCAAGGAGACAAGCGCAGGGTTGGTGCGGCCCGCAGGCGCAGCCGAGGACACGGCCCTGCGCGCCTTGACGGCACACGGGAGCGGGCTACGGTCGCGGAGAAGGTGATGAAGTCAGGGGAGACGGCTGGACATGGCAACGGCCGCCTCGATGTGCCGAACCGCACGCAAGCGAAGCGCGCAGGCCCGAAGCTGGAAGCCGGGCCGAAGGCGTCAGCCGAGCGGAGCGAGGGAACGATGGAAGCCCGTCAGGGGCGAAACCCCGAAGGGGGTTCGATGCGCAGCACGACAGCGCGACCGGCCATGCTTAATGGCCAGAGACGCTAATGAAGCGGTAGTTTGAATTCTTGTTTTTCACAATAACTATACAAGTCATCCTGTATAGTTATAATTCCTATACTCTCCGCCAATGCACCTGCGGGAGCCCTGCCGCATCAGTTCGCGGCCGCTTGTAACCAGCCCAGGAGCCTGCTTGCCTATGATTCCCTCCAAATCCCAGCGCTGGTCCCTGCTGGTAACCGTCGCCGCCGGCCTTCTCCTGGTGACCTTGGACAACTCGGTGCTTTACACGGCGCTGCCAACGCTGACCCACGAGCTGCACGCCAGCGCCACGCAAGGGCTATGGATCATTAACGCCTATCCGCTGGTTATGGCAGGCCTGCTGCTAGGCACGGGCACGCTTGGCGACCGCATCGGCCATCGGCGCATGTTCCTGTTCGGCCTGGTGATTTTTGGCGTTGCATCCCTGGCCGCAGCGTTTTCACCGACTGCTTCGCTGCTGATCGCCGCACGGGCATTCCTTGCGGTGGGTGCGGCGGCCATGATGCCGGCAACCCTGGCGCTGATCCGCATCACCTTCGACAACGAGCGCGAACGCAATATCGCCATCGCCGTATGGGGCAGTCTGTCGGTAGTGGGCGCTGCGCTCGGCCCGATCATCGGAGGCCTGCTGCTGTCGCATTTCTGGTGGGGTTCGGTGTTCCTGCTCAACGTGCCGGTGGTCGTGCTGGCCTTCATCGGCACCCTGGCGTTCGCGCCCAAAGGAACGGTAGAGAGCGACAAACCCTGGGATCTGTGGTCCTCGATCCTGGCTCTGTTGACCCTGTCCGGCCTCGTCGTCGCCATCAAGGAAGTCGCGCACGCCGGACCCTCGTGGCCGTTGGCAGGCGCTGCGCTGGCAGTCGCCGCCGCAGGCGGTTGGCTATTTGTCCGGCGGCAGGCGCGTCTGCGCTCGCCGCTGCTTGATTTCAAGATCTTCCGCAAGCCTGCTTTCAGCGCGGGTGTGCTGGCTGCCGCGTTCGCGATGTTCACCATCGGCGGCATGCAGCTGGTGACCACCCAACGCTTCCAACTGGTCGCTGGCTTCACGCCGCTGCAGGCCGGTTTGCTGGTCTCGGCAGTGGCGATAGGATCGCTGCCTACGGCCTTGCTGGGCGGGGCTTTCCTTCACCGGCTGGGATTGCGGGTTCTCATCGCCGGCGGACTGGCGGCGGGTGCCATTGGCGCACTCGCCACCACAGCCGGCCTTCACCTGGGCCTGGGGTGGCTGGTAGCCGGGATGGTTCTCAATGGCGCAGGCCTTGGCGCTGTGATGGCAGTGGCCTCCAGCGCCATCGTCGGCAACGTGCCTCCGGCCCAAGCGGGCATGGCATCGTCGGTCGAGGAAGTCTCATACGAATTCGGCAGTCTCATCGCCGTGGCCCTGTTGGGAAGCCTGCTGGGGGCGCTTTACTCGATGGGCGTGAGCTTGCCGCCTGACGTCCCCGATGCCGCACGTGCAGGGATTGCCCAGGCGCTGGAGATCGCTCAAGCCAGCGAGCCTGTGAATACCGCGCTGGTCGAGTCCGCATCATCCGCCTTCGATCGAGGCTATCTGGTGGTGTTGTGGGTCATCGCAGGCGTGCAGGCTTTGGGTGCGCTGGTGACTGCCTGGTTGCTACGGCACCACGGGCCGGGCACTGCCACGGCCACCCATTGAAGGAGCGGTGCTCATGCGCCCCAGCAATCGCAGCAAGATCCTCGACGCCGCCATCCGTGTGGTGCATCGCGATGGCGTCACCGGGATTACCTTCGAGTCGGTGGCCGCCGAGGCCGGGCTGACGCGCGGCGGTATGCTCTACCACTTCCCATCCCGCGATGCCTTGCTTTTGGGCATTCACGAACACCTGGCGAACCAGTGGGAGGCACTGCTGGAAAAAGTCGCGGGCAAACCGGCTCATGAGGCCAGCGCGGAAGAGCGCTTCGCGGCCTATGTGCAGGCTTGCGCCCAAGGCAAATCCACCCGAGTCGAACTGCAGCTCATGCTGGAGGGCGCTACCCAGACTGCCCTGGCCGCGCCTTGGTCGGCGGTGCTGTCGCGCTGGATTCCCGCTACCCCGGCACAAGAGGATGTCGTCGCTGCGCTGTGGGTGGTGCGCCTGGCGGCCGACGGCCTGTGGGTTCACCAATCGTTCTCCAACAAAGCGCTGCCCGCGAGCTTGCGCAAACGTATCGGTCGTATGCTTCTGGACATGATTCCAAGGTCTGAGAAGAGCACTCAGGTGTCCAAAGAGGACGCGGACCAATGAAGCGCGTGGACATTGAACCAGGGGCGCAGGCGATGACCCCAGTGGACATTGAACTCAAGGTGCTGCGCCTACCGATCTACACCGGCGCGGTGGTGTCCCTGCTCGCCCTGATCGCAGTGCCGTTCACGGGTTCACAGGCCATCTTGCTTGATGGCTTCTTCAACCTCGTGTACCTCATCACCGGCATCTTCACGTACCGGGTCGGCCGGCTGTTGCGACTCGGCGCCAGTCGACGCTTTCCATTTGGCTACGCGCCGCTGGAACCTCTGGTCAACCTCATCAAGAGCCTGCTGATCGCCGGTGTCTCGATGCTCTCGATTTGGTACGCCGTATCCAGCCTTCTCACGGGCGGAACCGACATTCGCTTCGGGGTCGCGCTGCTCTATGCCTTCGTGTCTGCGGCCGTCACTATTGGTATGGCAGTCTATGTTTGGTTGCGCTACCGTCATCTGCAAAGCCCACTGGTCCAAGGCGACCTGGCTGCGCGTGTCATCGACGCACTGACCGCGTTCGGTGCGTTGCTGGCCTTCGTGATTGCATACCTGTTGCAGGCTTACGGCTACACACAAGCTGCACGTTATGTCGATCCGATTCTGTCGCTTGCCCTGGTCGCCATGACCGTCGGTATTCCCTGGTCGCTGGGTAAGGGGGCCTTGGCCGAACTGCTGTACATGGCACCGCCACCCAGCAAGACGGAGCCGATCGAGGCCACGATCCGGCAGGCCTTGAAAGCTGTGCCCCTGGTTGCGCTGGACATTCGCACCGTACGCATCGGTCGCTCCTGGGAAGTCATGATCCATGCCCAGCTCGGCCCGGATACCGAGATGAACACGCACGCGGCGGATGAGTGTCGCCAGCGCGTGGAGGCCGCGCTGGCTGGCGGGCATGATCAGGTTCGCCCGGTGCTGGTGTTCTCGCACCATGCACCTGAGCCGCTGAGATAGCGCGGGTTCGGTCGCTTCAGGAGTAGGGCTGCTGGATTGTTGGGGCGGCTGCGCTGCCGACTGCGCGTGGCGCTTTGGCAAAGGGGAATTGAGCACAGTCCAGCCTCTAAAGGCCATGCCAACTCCCATCGCCACATCATGCGGGTGAGCAAAAAAAGGGGCCGAAGCCCCTTTTGTCAGATCAGCCCGCGCTCGGCAAACGATGTGGCGTCGGTGCCTGCGACGATGATGTGATCCAGAACGCGCACGTCCACCAGGCCTAATGCCTCCTTCAGCCTCTGGGTCAGTGTCCTGTCGGCACCGCTCGGCTCGGGACTACCGCTCGGGTGGTTGTGCGAAACAATGACCGCCGCCGCGTTGAGCCGCAGCGCCTCCTTGGCCAGCTCGCGCGGATACACCGATGCGCCGTCGATGGTGCCTCGGAACATTTCAGCGTATTCGATCAGCCGATGCTGCGTGTCCATGAACAGCACCGCGAACACTTCATGCTCGAAGCCGGCCAGCTTGGCGCACAGATACTCCTTGACCGCCGCCGGTGAAGTGAACGAAGTACCGCGCTGCATCTTGCGCTCGATGGCGTGGCGCGCGGCCTCCAGAATCTGCTCTGCAGTCGCTAGCAGGTAGCGGCCCTGTGCGTCACGCACCATCAGCGGGGAATCGAACGATGAAAAGGACAGTTGCGACATGATCGTGCTCCGGTTGCTCGGGCGGAATTGCCCGGAACCGTGGAAGCACGGCGCAGCGCAAGCAGTCAGGGGTCGAAAGACGGCCGCCAGGACGCAAGGGCCATCGGCCCGAAGCCCTTGACGGCGAGAACGCCGTGGTACGGTGAAAGGGACAGCAAGACCGCCTACACCCGCCCAATGCACACACTCGCCTTTTTGCAAGCGGAGCGCGCAGGCCCGCCAGGGTCGAAGGCGTCAGGGGTCAAAGCCGGATGGCCGCACTACGGCACGAAGCGCGGGGTGCAGCCCGCGAACCCGACGGCAGCACGCCGGGACGCATGGTTGCTGCTTGGCCTACTCTGTGTCCTGCTTGCGCTGCTCGATCTGCAACCGCGCCCGCTCGGTCGCCTGCTGCAACTTCTCGCCCAGTACCGCGCGTGGCGGCAAGCTGGTCAGGTACTCGGCAACGTGGATGCCCGACTTATCCAGTTCCAGCAACTCGATCTGCTCGCGCTTCTTGCCGGTGCAAAGGATGATCCCCAGCGGCGAGGCTTCTTCCGGCTCCCTCTCGTGCTTGTCCAGCCAGCGCAAGTAAAGCTCCATCTGCCCTTTGTACGCCGCCTTGAACTCGCCTATCTTCAATTCGACGGCCACCAGGCGACGCAGTTTGCGGTTGTAGAAAAGCAGGTCAAGGTGAAAATCATCGTCGTCAACCGGGATGCGCTTCTGCCGGGCGACAAAGGAAAAGCCCGCGCCCAGTTCCAGCAGGAAGGCTTCCATTTCGCGGATGATCGCGGCTTCCAAGTCGCCTTCCTGCCAGGTATCGCGCAATCCCAGGAAGTCGAGGATGTACGGGTCGCGCATGACCAGTGCCGGCGTCATGCGCTGTGCCTCGCGCAGGGCCGCCAGCTCCTGTGCGATGGTTTCCTCCGGCTTTTGGGACAGCGCCGTGCGCTCGTACAGCATCGAGTCGATGCGCTCGCGCAGCGTCCGCACGCTCCAGCGTTCGGCGCTCGCCATCTGCGCGTAGTAGTCCCGCTGGAGCGGGTCTTTCAGCGGAATCAGGGCTATGAAGTGCGTCCAGCTCAATTGTCGTATCAGCGATACGACAATTCGCTCGTCCGGGTAAGCGGCGGCGAACTGCACCATCCGGCGCAGATTTTTGACCGAGAAACTGGTGCCATACTCCTTTACCAGTTGCGCTGCCAAGGTCAGCACGACTTCCTCGCCGTAGTCGGCCCGCCGACCTTCCAAGACCTGCGTATGGATGCGCTGGCCGATGCGCCAGTAGAGCATCGACAGTTCGCTATTCACCGCCGAAGCGGCGCGCTTGCGCGCGGCGTCGATCAATGTCCGAATATCGCCCAGCAGCACCGTCGGCGCTGTGGGTGCTGCAATGGAGGCTCTGCGTCTGGTCATACCCGTACCTCCGCCGTGTTCCGCGTGCCGGTAATCGCCAATCGCCGGTTCGCCACCAGTTCGGCCGCATCCCGCACCGGCTTGTCTTCGGTATGAACATAGTGCATAAACATCGCCACGGTCTTGTGGCCTGTGAGCTTCATGCCCACCTTGGTTGGTACGCCTGAGTTGGCAATGTCGGTCGTCGCTCGGTGGCGGATGCCATGCGTGCCGACATGCGGCACGCCAGCGACCTTGAGCACGCGCTTCCAGCCGCCATAGTGCTCACCGTGGGTCAGGTGCCGAGTCGGATCGTTTGGCGATGGCAGGACGTAGGGGCAGCCATCCCGGCGCGGTGCGGTGGATAGCAACCGATAGGCTTCTTCACTCATGGGCTTGGATATGCCGCCGGTCTTGCTATCGGGCCACACCACGCGGCGCTTCTCCAGATCAACCCACGCCCATTCGAGCGGGCAGATTTCGGAGCGGCGGGCGGCGAACTCGAATTGCAGGCGGATTGCCAGCGGGATGACGTAGTTTTCCAGTCCTTCCGCCTCCAGCTTCTCCAACTGGCGAAAGATCCGCACCAGTTCATCGTCCACGATAAGCCGGGTTTCCTTGCCGGGTGGGTACATCGGGACGTGGCGGCATGGATTCGTGCCGTCCGGGCGTAGTCCCCACACTTCGGCCAAGTTGAACATCTTGCGCAACACGCCGAAGGTGCGGTTTGCCTCGGCCTGCTTGTAGGCCAGCTTCTTCATCAGAGCGGCCACATCCGGGCGCTTCACGTCCTGCACTTTCATCCGCCCCATGATCGGGATGATGCAACGGTCGATGACGCCCTGATAGCCGCGCTGCGTGCTGGCCTTGTTGCGCTGCTTGGAATAGTCCTCCATGAAGGTGTGGCAAAACTCCTTCATGGTCGGCGCCTTGCGGGCAGCGTTCTTGGCCGCGCTGGGGTCGCCGCCCTTGCGTACCTCAGCCAACCACTCCTGCGCCATCGTGCGCGCCTGATCGACGGTCAGTTCCCCGTACTGGCCTAGGGCGGGCTTGCGGCGCTCACCGGCGTTCGTGCGGTACTGGAGCATGAACACCTTGCGGCCCGCCGGGGTGATCTTGCAAAGGAAGCCCGGCACCACGGTGTCCCGCAGTTCGACGGCCTTGGCCTGGGGTTGTGCCGCATCGACTGCGGACTTGGTGAGCTTGATTTTTGCCATGATGACTCCTCGGAAAGCCCGGATTCCAAGAGCTGCATGGGAGCCACGCGAGGGGAAGCCGGGTCAAGTTTCGGAAAGCACCGGCATATGTTGAACTCGCCTAAGTAATTGATAAACCTGCTGTATCGAGCCTTGGCGTAGTCCAGCGAATTGCCGAGCTGGAGTCATCGTGAAACAAAAAAGCCCCCATTCGGGGGGCTTGAAGTAACTAACTTGCTCTTCTGCACTCAAATGCGCGTGGCCCGCACGAACCGTGTGAGATATCCAGTCACCAAGGGCACAACGGTGTAGAGGACGGCAAACGGCAGCAGCGCGATGGAGGCGATGGCCTGCACCGCGTCCGGTGCTGCTGGCGTGAACGCAGCGAAGAACAGGGCCACGTGGACCCCGAAGACACCCAGCAGCCCTAACAGGAAACCTTTGAAGAAGCCGCCCTTCTGGCCGGTCTGGTCATACAGTCCCCAGCGTGAGGCACGGAAGCGCGCGGCCCGCCAGTTCATCCAGGTCAGTAGTGCCAGCAATCCGACCAGGGCTACGCTCGCGAGCAGGGCCAGAACCACCATGAAAGGATGGCCGTTGTTCTGGTGGATCTCCTGCGCCCCGGCAAGCATCACCAAGGAAGCACCGCCCAAGATGACGTAGGCGGGAGCCAAGGCACCCCAATTCATGTGCTGCGACGGCGATTTCATGTTCATGTGGACCTCCGTGATGAGCTGCTTCCCCTACTCATAACGCTTTTCGGCGAGCTGGCAAGGGTCAGCCCTTCTTCTGCGCACTGATCGGCACCCAAGCGTTGTCTTGCTTTGCAAAAGTGAAGTCGAATTCCGACCGCACCGGAACCGGCTCCGGCTTCAACTGCTTGCCACCATGGAAACCCACCATGTCCACGGTCCCACCGGTCACGCAGGTGACCCGCTCGGGGCCGCTTGCACTGCAGTCCACCTCCAGGTCGTCCCAGCCGCGAATCTCAATCCGCTGCCCAAGCTCCGGAACAAGGTTGGCATTCATGTGCATCTCGTAGGCCTTGGCCACCTGCTCTGCCGTGGGCATGTCTGCCTTGCCCCCGCACGCTGCCAGCGTGAGCGTCAAAACTGCCAGTGCGATTGCTGCGTTCTTCATGCGCCTTCTCCTTGCTTGTTGGTGAGATCCACTTCGATCGTTTCGTTGCGGTAGCCGACGCGCACCCGCTCGACCGTCACGTCCATCTTCGGAACCTTGTTCTCGACCCACACCCGGTTGACCGTGAAGACGACCAGGTCATCGCGGGCATCGCGGCCTTGCCGGGCAAGGTTGGCCGCCTCCGCCGAATCCATCTTGATCAAGAGCTGATATCGGCCGGCCCACTTTGGACTGAATACCACCCTGTCGGTTCGCTGGGACCACGGCACGAATCCCTCGCCAGTCACCGACAGGCCACCGGCGGAGATTTCCGGCAGGGGAACGTAGACCTCCATGGCTCCGCGAGCAGCGTTGTATTCGACCCCGCCCCAGGACACAAAATCGGGCCGCACGGCGAAGCGGCGCGTGGTTTTGAACTTCTCCAGCCGTGCATCGAAGGCCGGCCCATAGTGCCGTTCGATGGCGTCTGTTTGTGTCCTATCGATCCCGTTGGCCCCATTGATCTTGGTGTCGGCCACCCACCACTGGTAGAGGCACCATTGCCGATCCTTGGCATCCAGGCGGTAGCTGGAGTGCGCCATCGCAAGCAGCTTCATGTCGCACATGTCCGAACCACCACTGGCGGTCGCGGTCAGGCCCACCCGGAGGTGCTGCGCCCCCTCCAGCATCTCCTGATCCAGATCCCAGTAGGTCCCGGCCGGTTCCAGGTAAGGACTGCGCGCCTTCTCTGCCACCACCCGAGGCGTGTTGCCAAGTGCCCGCCCGATGGTCTCCAGCAACCCCTTCCCGTCCCCGGCCTGCGCATGGCATGCAAAGGCCAGCGCTGCTGCGCCAGCCACGATTGTCCACTTCTTCACTGGAACCCCCTGTCGGTCCAATTGGCTTTGTTAGCCTATTTGCCATATTGTCAAATGCGCTGCACACTTGGAAAGGTCAAACTGGCGGGCCGAGTCAGCCACCGTTCTGCCAGCCTATGCCCGCTCCTTTGCCTGCCGCAACAACCCTGGGCCGCCGCCTTCGACAGGCGCTCTTGGCCAGAGGCTGGACCCAGGCGGAGCTCGGCGAGCGGCTTGGGCTGGAAGACGGCAACTCGGGCGCGCCGCGGGTCTCGCGATACGAGCGCGGAGAAAGGATGCCGGACGAAATGTCCAAGCTTCCGCTTGAGAAGCAGGAAGAACTGTTGGTCCGGATTCGCGCGTTCACTGCGAAGGTATCGGTGTAGTAGCCCCTCCCACGGAAAGGATTCCGACGATGTGGAAATGGATTTCCCGCCTGCTCTCTCCCAAGAACCCATCCGCCGCCCACCCACTGCCTCCGGTCGAACTGGCCGCGCTGGTGGACTTGAACATGCTCGACCTCAACCTCGCAGAGGCCCGTGCCTTGCTTCAGCAGGACGGCCCGCTGCCTGCGGCGATCAGGCAGCGCCTCGAAACCTTCTCGCTTGCCGCCAACGCCTTGGCCTCCCAGGTGCCATCGCCTGGAAGACGCTCTACTCATTGGGGCACCCTGCGCCGCTCGGCCCGCCAACTCAACGCCGAGTTCGAGAGCTTGAGGGCCGATCTTCATCGCGAGCTCAAGCGTTCTACAACTACCGCCGAAGAAGGAATGAAGACCACACCGGGTTAGCGACCCCGTGCTCGCGCGCAGCTATAGCGCCAGCTCGCCCACCCTTGCTGTTCGCTGCTCCATGTAGCGACCCATGTGGCCGGCTACCCGCGAGACCACCTCATTGATATCGTAAGCACCCACCCCAGTGGCCGTCAGCGCCGCGATGATGCAGAGGTTGGTCGTGGCCACCGTGTTGACCGTCGTCTGAAACAGGATGGCCGCGGGGACGTGCGCCCCTATCTGCCCGTTGGGATCCTCATACATCACCCGGATGGCCTTGCCCCCGTGGACCAGTCCGCAGAGGGGATCCCAGGCGTTGGTCACCATGCGGGCCAGCTTTTGCGGCCCATCGTCTTGCCCGAGTCGAGCTACCGTGGCTTCGACTTCCGCCGCTAAGTCCTTCAGACGGATAGGCACCCACTTTCCCTTCTCGTTCTTCCGCCGGGGACCGCTGTCCTCATCGAGGAAGTCACGCAACTGCTCGTCGTCAGCGATGAACTGGACGAATACCGCACGCAGAAACTGTTCGATCTGCGATCGATGCAAACCCAACGCAACCGCGGGCAAGTCGATGGGGTGGGTTTCCAGTAGGAACAGCAGAGCCCGGCCGTAGTCCATGGAAGCGCGAAGCAGCTGGAACGTCACGCGGTGGCGCTCACTGTTCGGTGGAATGTGAAGCTGCTCCATGCCCGCCATGTTGGCTTCCAAGGCGGCTCGGGCCTCACTGGCTTCGCGGGAGATGTCTTGATCAGTGGGTTGCCGTCGGCGATGGCGCATTGCGCCCAGCGCTGCCTGGATGCCCTGATTCAACGCGTCATTGCTCATGCCACTGACCTGCCAAGAGGACAATTCAACAGATGCGTAAGCGCAGCCACCCTATCCTCCCAGCGGTCCACGTTCCAGGATGGGTGGTAGACCCAGGTCATCCACGCCGCCCCACCATCGTAACCAAGGGACCACACCTGCCGCATTTCCAAGTATCGGCGCCGCCGTCCTTCGGAATTCACGTGGCGGGCATGGAAGGTGGGCAGGTCTGACTGTTCTCCGTAGTCAAGCATGCGCCACGTGGTGCGCCCGAGCACTAAGACAACGTCAGGACAGAGAATGGGGAGGATGTTCTCGACCAGCACCCGCCCCCCATGCCTGAAGTCAGCGCTCAACGGGCGGTGCCCCGAAGCAGTGCCCGCGAAACGCTGCGATAGGTTGCAAAAGGCGACACGCTGCCAGGCCTCAGCGGCCTCCATTAGCGATGGCGCTCTCTTGCCCGTCAGTAAGCGATCCAATTCATCGAAGAACTTCCCACCTCCCTTCCGCTCGGAAGTCTCCATGTCGCTAAATGTCTCGCGCGTGAAAGAACGTGTTATGCCCGCATCAGTTGTCGAGCCTTGTTCTCGGTAGTGGGACTCACCCAGCAACAGCACTCGGCGCCCATCGAATCCCTCCAGGTAGCGGCGTCCCACGTAGGGCAGAAAGGAGACCTCGTCAGGCCAGTCATTCACGCCCAGCAATGCCGGATCTTTCACGAGACCACCCTCACGTATTCATTGGCTGCTGTCGAAGGCTTCAAGAAACTATTCGCCACCGTTTTTGGGTCGGCAGCCCACATTTCAGCCACTTCGGGGAACAGGCGCAGCAGCAACCCGTCCCATGTGCGATCGGGCTGAAAGCTGCTCTCGCCCTTGGCCAAGCTGGACAACACGTCCTTCATCTTGCCCTGGAGCTTTCTGGTTCGGTCCTGCTCCAGCACGGTCTTCAACTGGCCGTGCGCGCGGAGCATGCAGCGGTAGAACCAGAGCGTCTTGGGCCACACCTTGTGGATGTGATGACCGAGTTCGGCCAAGGTCTCGAATCCGATCCCGATGGGTTTTCCCTGGCCATGCTTGGCCGAATAGCCGGCCACCAACAGCCGGTCCAGCTCTCCTTGGCCTTTGACGTATTGAGGCAGGGCGATTCCAACCCGCGCGAAGGAGCGGCGCAGTTCGTCCCACCGCCGGTCACGCTCCTTGTAGTCCTCGATCTTCCCGCGCAGCAGTGCCACATAGAATGTCTCGAAGGCCTCCCGTCGCTTGGCCCACACCTGCTCCTCCCGCCAAGCCTCACGGGCTTGCTCGGCAAGTGCCTTCTGCGTTTCGTAGTCGAAGGCGTAGGCCCTGGGAACGCCGCGCCTGCAGGTGTCGAACACCAAGTCGTCGAAGGCCACCTCCCGACGCACTTCCACGTCCTCCAAGACCCCGTTTGCAAGGCGGGGCTCCAGCCAGGCCCCCTCCAGGTAGAAGCGCCCTTCCCGCTGGGACCGTGCCACCGTTTGCGGGGTGACGCGAAAAGCATTGCGGTTGTTGGAGAAGAACAGATCGTCTTCGGCCAACCGGAACTTCGACAGGTCCAGATCCTTGAACAGCCAGAGCATGTGCCCGGTGTTCTCGCGGTAGAACTTCATGCGTTCGGCGATGACGTGCACGAAGGTGGTGGAGAGCTGGATTTCGATGGCCCACCGCTGACCGTCTCGTTGGGTCTGGATGTCGGGCTGGCGCCACTTGTTGTGCTCCATATCCCACCACCGCTCCTCATCTTTAGTGCCGGTGAACGTTGGATCGGCATCCAGGCTGTCCCTCACCCATTGTTTGAAGGCTTTGTGAAGCGCCCCTTCCTTGTGCAGCCCGAACTTGCGGGCCAGGATGGCCGCGGGAGAGTGGCCCTTGCGTCCGGTGCAGCTCTCCCGCAAGCGCGCGGTGAGGTGGTCGAAGTAGAAACGGATTTCGGTGCGCTTACGGATGGCCTTGGACCTGACGCCCATCGCGTCGTTGCAGTGGGGACAGATGTAACGCGGGGTTCCGTCGAGCAGTTCGAGCTCCGCAGCCAGACGGCCATCTCGGACCACTTCCCCGTAGTCCCGGCCTTCCATGAAGTCCTCGAGGGTGAGGGTTTCACCGCTCACCCTGTCCCAGACGTGGTCATGGGACCGTTTCGCGGCGGGCACATAACGGACAGGATTTTCCATGCAACCAGCGTAGTCCTACGCCGTCTCACCACGCGAGACGGAGTCCACTGCTCGTCATTTCAGGATCCCGCTTGATCCGGGCCGATGTTGCGCTTGGCGAGGCCCTCTCTGACCAATTCGCGAACCACGTCGGACACGGGCCGCTGCTCGAGCGCGGCCAACCGCTCCAGTCGCTCCTTGAGCTCAGGGGGCAACCTTACGGCCATTTGAACGTAGGCCGGCCGTGTCATGGCAACGCCAAGGTCAACACCACCGCCACGGCCAGGCCCGCAATGATCGCGGCTTTCAGGAGCGAACGGCGGCGGGCAACGCCCGTCTGGCGTTTCGCGCTCTTCCAATGCATGCCAGCGATGCACAAGACGATGAAGAGGAACAGGACCACCCAGGCGGTTGTGACGATGGCTCCCAGGGCGATCATGCGGCACCTGCCAGAATCATCGCGGGAAAGACGACCCACGCACTGACGACCGTGTAACCCCCGACCAGACCAAGCAATGCGTCGCGTCGCTGGGTAACGGTCGCTTCCGTGTTTGCGACCATCCTTCCGCAACGGACGAGCAACGTCCACCCTTCCAGAGGTATGCGATAGCAGTCCTGAAGGCTAATAGGCTTCAAGGGCTTAATCGGCGAGATGGTCATAAGGGCTCTCCTGGTTTTCGATGGTGCCGTGGGCCGGCGCCGATGTCAGAGGGGTAGCATTCGGACGGAACAGGTCAGCGACGCCCCTAATGACGTCCAACAACGACTCGCTGTTACTGGCGTTTGCTTCTGCGCGGGCAATGAACTCCTCTCCAACGTCTGGAACGCCAGAACGCACATCACTGACCTTCTCGCGCAATGCCGTGGAGTTCGGCATGTTCGCCCCGAAAGTTCGATTCCAATCACTTGAGAACTGGTCGAATCGATCCATACCAACGAACAACAAGATCAGCAACACAAACAGCACAACGAGATCCACCAAGCCTTTTCTAGTAATTCTCAATCCCATCAACATTCTTTCCTCCAAAGCGTTTCGTCTGTCGGTGTATGACGCTCGTATCCCGTTCGTCATACCTCTGGGATACATCTGCACGACAAACGCGCAAGGGGACGTTGCAGACTAAAGTTGAAATTCGCGAAGCACCGCTCGCTTCTTTGTTAGGAAGGGAAACGAAGAGGGACCCGAAGGCCCCGTGCGCGTGTCAGCGCCAACTCTGATCGACCCGGTCCAGGTCGTAGTCCTCGCCGAACTGAAGGGCCGCGGCTTTCGGCTCCAGATCCGCGTAGCGGGACAGCTCGGTGTCGGTCAGGCCAGCGTCGCCGATGGTGATGGCGAAGTGCGACTGAAGAGCGGCGTTGAAGGCGTCACGCCAGCTCGCGGTGATGGTCGTCATGGGTAACCTCCTTGAGGAAGAGAAAGGGGCCCCGAAGGGCCCCGTGGCGGTCAGTCTTCCTTCGGCTCGGGCAGGCGCAGAACCACCACCCCGCTCACCGGCACTGCGTTGAGGACGAGGCGGTAGCCCTTGCCGTCCTGGTGCGGCCAGGCCGCTCCGATCTTCGACCAGTTGCTGCGCTTCTCGCCCTGGACTTCGTATTCCTCCACCAGAAAGGCGTCGAGGCGGTCGTTGGCGGGCTGGTTCTTCTTGGCCATGGTCTTTCTCCGTTGGGTTCGAGCGGATTGCTCGCGAACCGATCCGGGGAGACGAAAGGCCGTGCAGCACCTCGTCAGCGACGAAGCGGCAGCGCAGGAGCCCTCAGAGGCCGAAACACCGTGGAGGAGTGCAACGCACTTGCGCCCGGACGCGTGGACCCAAGGTTTCGCATCAGGCAATCGCGCCCAATGGAGCAGTGGCCCACGTCCCTCCCGCCGTCGCCTCGCTCTGGTGGAGGATGGTCCGGGGTGCTCGGCGGCCGAAATCGGTGTGGCCGCACCGGGAAGGGAAGCCGTGGCCTTGCGGTGCTGGCGCGGGGGTCACCGCCCCACCATGCGACCCCTCGGGGCCTCGGGTATTCTTTCCCCATCAGGGGAAGAACACTTTATGAGCCAACGGATCATTGGCCTGGCCCTCGTGGCCATGCTCGTGGGATGCAACGCGCCCACACCACCCTCGCCACCCGTGGCGGCACCGACTCCCGCTCCGGTCTTACCCGAGCCGATTCCCGAACCGGAAACGAAGCCGGTGCCGGTCGAAGAGCCCGCTCCCGTCGCCGAGGAACCGAAGGGGCACGTCGATGATCCGGCGGTGGTTGCCCGACTGCGCAAGCTCATCGACGAACGATCCGCCTTGGGCTCTAAGGTCTTCGACGCCGGCGTGGCAATCGATGGCCACATCCACGCGGGAACGGCCTTCAATGAGATTCACATCCCCGAGCACAAGTGTTACGTGCTTGGCCAGTTGCTCGGGAAGGCCGACCTGGTCAGCTCCTTGGCCATCGATTACGAACCCGACTACGACACGCAGACCACGGAGAACGCCTCCGACCTGCGAATCATGAGCAATTCGCTCCACAACTTCGCCAGCGTCGCCAAGCACATCCTGGGGATGCCATACGACGAACGGGTGGTCACCTGGAACCTGGATTGCGCCGGGCAGCTGGGGTTGCCACGCGCTTTCATCCAGCAAGAAGGTCAGTCGTCGTTCTACGTCGTGACTAAGGGAGACAACACTCTGAAGATCTTGGGTGACATCGAGGAGGGGTTTGCGCGGAAGGTTAAGGACGCCATAGAAGCGAACCCTAACGTGGAATGGATCACGCTTGGGAGTGGTGGAGGCTACGTCAGCGAGGCCATCGATGCAGGGAATTACATTCGAGCCAAGGGACTCAAGACCTCATTGTTCAACAATTGCTACTCTGCTTGCCCGCTAGTGTTCATGGCCGGCGTGGAGCGACACAACATGTCGCCCTACCCCAAACTGGGGTTCCACCAGATCTACACCTCGGACGGCCAAGCCATTCCGTTCGACAGCGAGGCCTACCGCCAGGTGTTCTTCTACCTGCGTCGCATGGGCATTGAACCCCGCTACGTGCTCCAGAAAATGTGGTCGGCCCCACCCACTGGCATGACCAATGTGGAAGGCGACGACACCGCCCTCTGCGATGCCAACATCACGACGTGGATTCAACGGGGCTGCGCGACCAAGAACGGCCGCAGAGAGTGGTAGTTCAGGGTTCCATGCGTGCGGCGCTTCCGCGATCCTTCCAGGTCTCGAAGAATCGTATCGCCTCATCGAAGCCGATTTCCTTGGCCAGGGCGGAGGCACTGATCTGCCGCTGATTCTGGAACAGGCCTGACTCGTAAGGGCTGACGTTTTCCTGGAGCACGCACCGTTCCACCTCGGTCCGGTCGCGGCGCTCAACGGCCACCAGCAGTGCCGCCACGCCCCGTTCGCGTTGCTGGCGGGAGCGTTGCCACCGCCGTTCGTCCTTGGGGCTCAATTGCCCCGGAGCCGGCGGCGCCGGGAGTCGAAGCAACCCGACTCTCGCCAGTAACCCGATGACCTGGGCCAGCAGGACCAATCCCACCACGATCCAGACCACGGCGGTGAAGGCCGTATTACCAATGGTCTGGAGTAACCAGCCTGCGGCCAACAGCACCGCGATGAGGCCCCACCCCATCCCTCGCATGGCGATCAGTCGCCCTGCTTCTGTTTCT
The DNA here is from genome assembly GCF_056760155.1 of Stenotrophomonas sp. STEN022. Classification (NCBI taxonomy): domain Bacteria; kingdom Pseudomonadati; phylum Pseudomonadota; class Gammaproteobacteria; order Lysobacterales; family Lysobacteraceae; genus Stenotrophomonas; species Stenotrophomonas sp. STEN022. The sequence continues at coordinate 36,999 of NZ_JBRREG010000001.1, read as the reverse complement.
GCCACCAGCCTTGTCCGCTTTCTTGCGTTGGCGTGGCAGGTGCGGACGCCGCGGAGGGCGGAACTGCGGCAGCGGCGGGAACGGTGGTCGTTGCGGGTGCAGGAGTGGCGATGGCTTGAGCCACTGCAGGGGCGTTGGGCGCTGGACGCTTGTGGACGATCACTTCGCCCTTGTTGAGGACTTGTAGCTTTGCCTCACCGATCTGCAAGAAGCCGAGCAATTGGATGGCGGCCGGGCTCTGTTCGGCCAAGGGGACGCCACCGATGTGGGTGATGACGTCGCCGGGGCGTAGTCCGGCCTGTTCGGCTGGCGCGCCCGGCACCAGGGTTTCGATCACGGCCCCTACCTTGCGGGTCTTTCGAGTGGGTTTCTCGTAGGCCTGAATGCCCAGCGCGTTGTGGTCCCCGGGCACCATGCGCCCTTCGGCGAAGGCCGCTATGAGTTGCAAGCCCAAGTGGTTCTCGTTGTAGACCACCGGGTTGGTTATCTCCACCGAATTGCTGGCGTTGAACATGTTGGTGGCCACGGTCTCGAACTTGTTGCTCACCATCACGTCGGGACCCATCTGGGCCATCGTGAAGGTCAAGCGCCCCTTGGGCTCCTGCCACCCGCTGTTCCCTTGCGCCATCTGCACGCCAATGGATTGCCAGAACGAGAGCGGGAACTCATAGACCATGACGTTCTGGTCCTGCCGGGTCGGGGTTTTCCCCGCGGGCAGCATCATCGCCACGATGGCGTTTTGAACGTCCTGGACGCTGCGCCCTTTCACCGTCACCACCGGCGCAGGGGTGGACCCCAGCTTGGCCGGATCGGCTTGGGCGTGCCCCGCCATCAACGCCAGCGCCAACGCGCCGGCCCATACACGGTGCTTCATCCCTTCCCCCTTGTTCGGCACTCAGGCCCGTTCCCCGGCACCAGCGTGCCCTTGGGCGCTCTCACGGGCTGAGACGGCGCCCCAGCATGTAGGGCCAGATCAGGCATTACCGCAAGAGCCCATGCCATTTACCATGGGACAGCCGGTTGTCGCGGTCTGTCACGCCGGCATTCCAAGGGAAAGGTGGGGCAAGAAATGGCAAAGGAATGGGCCCCGTCGTGGCTGGGCCAGCACTTAACGGGATCATCGGATTGGCGCTTGCGCCTGGAGGGCTTGGAGCTCGCCTTGACACTGGAGGACCGGACCCACCGGGTCAACGTCGAGGACGAGGCCACTTACCGTGTCCACACCGGCACGTTCTGGACGGATATTACTTTCCACACCGGGCGCGGCCAGGAGGTGAAAGCCGACGGGCTGCCCAACGCCCAGGGCGCCGCCCTTACCCACGCGTTGAACCTGGCTTTAGCGGACAAGCGCCTCCGAGAAGACGTGGCATTCCTCGAAGGCGAGCAGCGCTTGATTGACGCATGGCTAAACTACAAGGCAGAACAAGAGCGAGCCTGCCTCGAGCAACGCCGATGGCTTACCCACGAACAACAGGGCGATATTCAGGCGGCCCGCCCCAAAGTTGATCCGGCCGCACTTCGTTCACGCCTGAAGAATCCAGGGGTGGCAATCCGAATGGGAACGGTGGCTCAAGCGATCGAGCGCTCGCTGGTGGAATGGGAAGCCAACCACCGCCCGGCCTGGGCTGCACTGAACGCAGCCCACATGGAACGCGAATTGGTGGCCTGCAAAGACTTACTGGACCGGGTGGAGAGCAAACCGCTTACGCCGGAACAGGCAAGGGCCGTGGTGTGCTTCGACAACCGCGTGCAGGTGGTGGCCTCGGCCGGCTCGGGCAAAACCTCCACGATGGTGGCCAAGGCGGCTTACGCCATCCACCGCGGATTTGTGGATCCCAAGCGGATTGTTCTGTTGGCCTTCAACAAGCAGGCCGCTGAAGAGCTCAAGGAGCGCGCTACCAAGGCCTTCGAGCGACTGGGCATGGTGGATGTGGCGGTGGAAGCATCCACCTTCCACGCCTTGGGCCTGCGCCTCATCGGGAAGGCCACCAGAGAAAAACCCGATATACCCGAGTGGGCCACGGACGCAGCCGGGGGGGTGCGCAAACTCACCGAAATCGTGGACGAGTTGAAGGATCGCTCCTCCGAGTTTCGCAACCAATGGGACTTGTTCCGTTTTGTTTTCGGGAAAGACCTGCCGGCCTTTGGCGCCCCGGAATCTGCCGACGTCTGGGATGCGCAGGGCAAGGGTGCGCTCGTCACCACCCGGGGTGAGCGTGTCAAAAGCCAGGAGGAAGTGATGATCGCCAACTTCCTGTTCTTGAACGGTGTCGACTACCAATACGAACCCTCCTACCAGCATCGCACAGCCGACGAATCTCACCGCCAATACAGACCCGATTTCTACTACCCCGAGCTGGACCTCTACCACGAGCATTTCGCACTCAACGCCCAAGGCCTTCCCCCACCCGACTTCGAAGGCTATCTGGAGGGCGTCCAGTGGAAGCGACAGCTGCACAAGGACATGGGAACGACGTTGTTCGAGACCACCTCCCACGGTCTTCGGTCCAAGGTTGATCTCCCTCGCCTCGAGGCCGAACTGACATCCCGTGGAGTGGTGATGGATCCCAACCCCGAGCGGGAGATTCCCCAGGGCGGGCAGAGACCCATGGATTCCGTGGAGCTTATCGGGCTCGTTCGCACGTTCATGAGCCATGCCAAAAGCAACTGCCTCACCATTCCCATGCTGCATCAGAAGCTGAGCTCACTTCCTGCAGATGCCTTCAAGCACCGCTATGAAATGTTCCTCGACATTGCCGCACCGATCATGGACGCCTGGGACAAGGCGTTGGCCGCGGAGGGCGGAATCGATTTCGAGGACATGCTCAATCAAGCCGCCGAGCACCTGGAGAGCGGCCGCGTGGAATCGCCCTACGACTTGGTGATGGCCGATGAGTTCCAGGACGCGTCACGGGCGCGGGCCCGGTTGTGCCGCGCCTTGGTCCAGGCGCCCGGCCGCTTCCTGTTCGCCGTGGGCGACGACTGGCAGTCCATCAACCGGTTTGCCGGCGCCGACGTGTCGGTGATGACGGGCTTCCGGCAATGGTTTGGCCACGGACATGTGATGAAGCTGGAGCAAACGTTCCGTTGCCCGCAGGCGTTGTGCGACGTGTCCAGCGCGTTCGTCTCCAAGAACCCCGCCCAGATCGCCAAACGCGTGCATTCGACCACCCCCGGCCACGGCCCGGTGCTCCAGGCGTTCCAGGTGGACAGCAAGGACAAACTGGCCGATGCAATCGACCGCTTCGTGGTGAACCTGGCCGAGGGCGTGCGCGACGGCACGATCCCACCGGGGCGCAACGGCAAGGTGTCGGTTTACGTGTTGGGCCGCTACAACGCTGATCGGCAGTATGTGCCCACGAGGCAAAGCCGCTTCAACCGCTGGGTGGACGTGTCGTTCCTGACCATTCATCGCTCGAAGGGCAGCGAAGCCGACTACGTCATCCTGCCTGAGATGCTTTCCGTCTTGAAAGGGCGCAGCTTCCCCAACACCCGCACCGACGATCCGGTGCTCGCCTTGGCCATGCCCGAGGGAGACACCTTCCACCTGGGCGAGGAACGCCGGCTGTTCTACGTCGCCCTGACCCGTGCCCGGCGAAGCGTGGCGATGTTCACCACCAAGGGCCAATGCTCGACATTCCTTCGGGAGCTCGAACAAGACGGCGCCGTGGTGCTCACCGACACCGAGGGCAAGGCCGTCCAAGAGGAGGCCTGCCCTGCCTGCAAGCAGGGTGTGCTGGTGCTGCGCACGGGACCCTACGGGGATTTTCGCTCGTGCTCCAACTTTCCTTTGTGCGGCTACAAGCCGCCAAAACACCATCACCGGACAAAACAGGCCCAATACCCATCGCGGGCACGGAGGAGGTAGCTGATGGCCCAGCCACGCGCGAAGCGCGACGGGGTAAAGTATTGGCGGGCGGTGGATGCCATTGCCGAACTGGGGAGCGCCACCCTGGCCGAGGTGGAAGCCTGGGACCGCGAGCGCTTTCCACAGGATCCCCTGGGCAACGCTCGGGCCGACCTGGAGCTGTTCACGGTCAACAGCCCCAGCCGTGTGCATTACAACTATTCGCGCACGAACTGGCGAAGCGACCAGGACCATCCCCACGACCGTCTCTTCAAGGTGGTGGACATGGGCCCACCGCGACGAACTCGCTATATGCTGTTCAACCCGGCCGCCCATGGCCACTGGAACCTGCTCCGGGGTGCCGATACGAAGTGGCAAGCCGCGCCCCTGACCCTGGACGACCAAGCCAGGGTGGAAGCCGAGGCGCAGATCGATGCATTCGACACCCCGCTGAACAGCGCCCACGACGCCCGTGTGTGGGCGATGCGCGCCGTGGCCCAGCGCCGTGGTCAACCGCTCTTCCGCGCCAAACTGCTGGACGCCTACGGCGGACGATGCGCCATCACCGGGTGCTCGGCCGTGGAGGTTCTGGAAGCAGCTCACGTGCTCCCCTACAAGGGTGAGCACACGAACCGATTGGACAACGGCCTGCTCTTGCGCGCCGACCTCCACACGCTCTTCGATTGCGGGTTGCTCTGGGTCACGCCCGAGAACACCGTGGCCTTGGCCCCCTCGTTGCTCGCCACCGACTACGCGGCCCTGGAGGGCAAGTCCCTGGCCCTGCCCTCCGCGCCGGCCCATCGGCCCAACCCGGCCCATCTTGCCGAGCACGCGGCGGCATGCGTGGCCCGTCATACCCCAGGTTCGAACCCATGAAGTTGTTCGACTTGCTCAAGGTCTGGGAACCCACTTTCGAGGCGACGAAGGCCAAGGTCCACCTGGCGCGCTACAACGGCAACGAGCGCCCATTGGACGTGTTCCTGGAGGGCCAGTTCGACGAATGGCAGCGCTGGCAGAACAAGCGCAACTTTCAGCGTGAGTTTGTCGTGTCCTTGGTCAATGCAGGCGCGCCGACGCGCTGGCTCTATGCAGGCCTGTTCCGCTCCTTCGACTGCGTGGAAGAGGCCGACCCCAAGCCTCACTTCTACTACACGTTGGAACGGGTGCCGTCGTGCGAGGACTGGGTGGGCCGCCTCTTCCTGGAAAGCCGATACACCGAGCGCCACTCCTACCCCAAGGGTGAAACCCTGGCCGAGGACCTGACGGTGACGGAGCTGTTGGCCGAGCGGCTGTCCATCTCAGACTTCCCCGGATTCAAGGCGGTAAACCTGACCAAGGCACAATTGGACATCGTTGTGCGCCAGCAAACCGCGGCATGGCGCGCGGCCTTGTCCTCCGTGAAGGGGATCTACGTCATCACCGACACGACCACCGGCCGGCTCTACGTCGGCAAGGCCTCTGGGGCCGACGGGATCTGGGGGCGCTGGTGCGCGTATGCGGCCAATGGGCACGGCGGCAACGTGGCCTTGCGCAAGGAATTTGGCATCGAGGCCACGGAAGAGCGCCGGCACGCGTTGCGCTTCGCTGTCCTGGAAATCGCTGACCTGTCCGCCACCGAGGACGACGTCTGCGAGCGGGAAAGCCATTGGAAATCCGTGCTGCTGTCGCGCGAACACGGCTACAACCGGAACTGACAACAAAGCCCCCTTGCGGGGGCTTCAGTCTTCAGCGTTGGAATTGCTCACCTTCCAACTTCGTCAATGAAGTGGGGCGTCGCCTCAACGACGACACATGCATGTTCGATTATCAATTGTTCGACGAAACACGCCCATCCACCAACACCGCGTTTCCATCGACCACCCGAACTACCACCTCGAAACCGAGCGGATATTGTGTTCCTGCCGGAACGTCAGCCATCGCAGAGTGCGCCTGGAACCGGCTGTAGACAGCTGCTACGGCCGATCGGTAGTTGAGACGCTGAGCATTTGCACCGATCTGCCCCTCAACGTCTTTTCCGATCGCCGCCCCTGAGGCCGTCAAGCGTGCCACGGCGCTTCCAGTCGCCCGGTAGAAGACGACCCCATCCCGCTTGTCGAAAGTTTCAACATTCCGCACATTTACTTCGACAATCTCCACAAACTTGGCCGGGACCTTGAACTCGTTCACCGTCAATGAACTCGACAACGGTTCAGCCAACAACCCTTCAATTTGAGCAGTTGATGGTTTCCCTGCGATTTTCGCCAGGATGACAGGGTAGTTCGTATATCCCACATACCCCAGCCCAAAAACCATCGCCCCCAAGACAATCTTCGGCCACACGCTTCGTGGCTTGTTTCGCTGACTCTTCGTCTGCTTGAACTGCAGTCCAGCCAGACCATCCATGGTCGCCTGTGCAGCAGGCTGCTTCGTCGGCGATGACTGGGCCTGCGAAGGTGGCGATGGCGGTGGCGATGGGGAGGAGGGCGGCGCGCTCTCCAAAGGAGTGCTCAGTAACGCCTCGTCTATGGGCGCCGCGGCCTCACTTGCAGGCCGGATATCGGGATTCCCACACGATGGGCAGAACGACGCGCGGTCACTGACCTGCTGACCACATTCAGCGCATGTCACGAGTGCCAAATTATTCCCCTGAAAGAAAAGCCCCAAACCATCAGGGACAACCCTGAATTTCCAAAGTCTAGACGAAGCAGAGCTTTAATTCTGCCTTTCCTACGCCCTTTGGCACCCGCCTAGAACCACCTCCACCCAAGGAAAAAATGACAAAGCCCCCTTGCGGGGGCTCCGGTCGTCGGCGCTTGAGTGGGGATTCTCGCCCCCGTCCCCCGTTACCGGGTGAAGTGGCCAGGACGGCGAGCCCATGATCCGCCCGCGCTGGTCCTGCGACAATCAGTCCCCAGCGGCACGTGCTGTCAGACTTCTTTCCGTCCCGCTTCGGACTTCTCCGCCAGCCATTGCTCCACGGTCTTCCCCTTCAGCTCCTCTGCCAGGTGGCTGGCACACAGCATGGTGCCGTCGGAACGCAGGTTGGCCACGGTGTGGGCCGCCAGCACCGATGCAGCAAAGGCATGGCGCTTGCTCCGCCCCTGCTCTTCCCAGCCGGCGGGCAGGGACTCGATCGCTGCCAATGCTTCCTTGCCCGAGAGATACTGCATGCAAGTCAGAAACGACCAGTTGAGCCCCACCTGCTCCCGGAGCCTGGCCGCGGCGGCCTTCTCGTCCACTTTTCCATCGACGGTGTCGAGCAGGGCGTGCATGGCGGCCACCGCCTTGCCCTGCGCCGTCAGCCTGCTCTTCCGCTTGGGGAACAGTCCTCGCACGGTCAGGCCTTCTTCGCCGCTTTCTTCGCTACATTCTTCGCGGGCTTCTTCACGACCTTTCGAGCCGCCTTCTTCGCCCCCTTGGCCACTTTCTTGATTGCCTTCGCAGGGGCCTTCGTCGCCCCACTGGCCGGCGGGAACTTCGACCCGGGGTTGGCCTGGGCCCAGGCCTTGCCTTCTGCGGACTTCGCCCACGCGGCAAACGCCTTGGGGGTCAGCCCACGGCCCGCCCAGGTTTCCCCGGTGGGCAATCGATACTTCGGGGCCACCTTGCCGAGCTTGCGACCTTTGCGGGAAGAAGGAGCGGCCTTGGGCGCGCGCGCCGGCTTGTCGTCGAGCGTTTCCCCGATGAGCTTGGCCACCTGGCGACGCTGGGCGGGGCTGAGGACCTTCGCATACTTCTGGAGCACGGCCAGCGCCTTGGGCACTTCGCCGTCGCGCTTCTCAATCAGCTTGCGCTGGGCTTCCAGCTGTTTGATTTCCGCGTTGATCGACTGCAAGGTGGTCAGGGCCAAGGGGTATCTCCGTTCCGGGGAACCATGGGTTATAGCCCATAAGTCTAGTTTTCGGCCACATAGTGGCCGCAATCTAGAGTAATCCCCGGCCCCTTCCGATCAGTCGTGCTCCACCACCACCGTCCACGCGAAACTGGCCTGCGGCAATCCGGTGTTCGGATCCGTCCCCATGGTGGCCTGCGGCAAAACGGTGATGACCCGCCACCCCTGGGCGTAGAGCTGCGGGATGGTGAGCGAGCCGGCGGTCTTGCACTCGAAGACGGTGTCGTTGGTGAGGGTCCCGTCCTTGAGCACGGGCTTCGAAGAGCAGACCTCTCCTTGCTTGGCGAAAACAGTGGTGGACACGGCCAGCAGCACGGCGGCCAGACCCAGCTTTTTCAGGTGCATAGGCAATCCCCTGTAGACCGCCTTCCTGGCGGCCTCTGAACGATAGCAACAAATGGCTTGGCCATGAATTACGCCTACGCGGCCTCCTTGACCAACTCGTAGTAGGGGTGGCGCTTGTCGTCGAAGATGGCGAACAAGGCGTCCAGGTTGTTCGGATCCGGATTGAGCCAGGCGTCCACGTGCTCGGGGCGAATGTTGATGATGGTGCGATCGTGACCGGCCGCGGCCACTTCCGGTTCAGGCTCGTCGGTGATGGCGGCGAACGACCACAAATCCGGCTCCTCCCCCTTCGGGTCCACCCAGTGGGAGTAGAGGCAGGCGATATACATGGTCTCCCCGGTGCGCGGCCGGAACTGGATTTCCTTCGATCCGCCCTTCCCGTCGTCCACGTTCTCGTAGAACGTCTCGGCCAGCATCAGGCCGTGGGTGTGGCCGAACTGGTTTCGCCAGAAGCGCTGGAGGTTGTCGCGCCTGGCGTTGTAGGTGCCCGACACGCGCCCATCCTTGGTCCAGTCGATTGAGGGATCCATGCCGGCGGGGCGGCAGTGGTAGCGCATGGGGCGCACGACCTTGCGGCCGTTCTCCGAGATCAGGACGGGGACATACCAATCGGGGAAGATCCGGTTGTCCTTGGCCGGCTCCAGCTTGGTGCGCTTGGCGTCGGCGATCCAGCGCTCCATCTGCTTGATCTTGTTGCCCGCAATTCGCTGATCATTGAGGGCGGCCTTGGTCTCCTTCTTCGCCAACTTCGCTTCAGCAGCAGCGAGGCGCGCCCTCTGGGCGTCGAGCTCGGCCTCGCTCTCAGCGAGCTTGCGACCGTTCCACTCGGAAATGAGCTCCTGGATCTGCCGCTCCAGGTCGGACTTGGGCGGCAGGAAGTTCAGATCCATGCCCTTCGGGATCTTGGGGGTGAACTTGGCGGGCTTGCGGACGCGGTAGGCCTCGTCCCGCTTGAGGTAGACCTCCCAGAACTCGCGGATGTCGATGTCGGCGCCGAATTCCTTCACGTAGTTGTCGTAGAGGGTCCAGGCTTCAGCGGAGTAACACATGCTCCCTCCTAAGAAGACGGTTCACTTGCGAAAGTGGCTGGCGCGGGGGCGGCTTCGCCCGGCACCTGGACCAGACCCATCGCTCGCAGCATGGCCACGATTTCCAACTGCTTGGCGGCGACGAACTGCGGTCGGGTTTCCACCTCGCTGGCAGGCACGCGTTTCTCCGCCAGTTCCAGGATTTCCAGCGAGGCATGAAGCGCCATGGAAGTGCTGAATCCCAGCAAGTCCACGACTTCTTCCGGCGGCGTGTCGATCTCACCTGAGCGCCGAATCAGGGATTGGTAACCATGATGGACGTAACCATGCATGGTTTTCTCGGATTGCTGCCAGGTGTCCAGCAGGTCTGCGTAGCGCTGAACACCGGAGCGTTTGACCACCTTGCGGATGATCTTGTCCGGGGTCGCGGTGTCGTGTCCCTTCTGGAAGTGGGCCAGCTCCTGGTCATCTGCCCATTGCAGCCAGATGCCACGCACGAACGCTTCGAACGCGGGCCGCATCAACGCGGTGGCCGACCCCAGCAACCCGTGCTTGACCAGGAGCGCGGCCGAAGCCTGGTGCTCATGGACCACGGCGAACGCAACCGCAGACATGTGGTCGGGCAACAGCCCATCCAGTTCCAGGCCATAGAGGCTGTTCTCATTCCAGTGCCGCACGTGGTCGGCCCATTCCAGCGCCCGTTGAACCCGCGGATCCTGAAGCCATACCGGCCAGAGGCTATCTGTTGCACCGTCATCCGGCATCGTCGATCTCCACAGCGGCGATGAACCGCCCATGCCGGGCCAGCATCGCGCTGATCCGCTGGTTCACAACGCCAACGTGCTCCCCTGCCTGGTCTTCGATCACGTCGGCCTCGCCGGCAAACGCCATCCAAAAGTCGCCATCGGCGGGGTAGGCCGCGAGCAGGTCCGGAAGCTTGGCTTCCAGGGCGTCGAGCAGGATCGTGAGCTGATCGAAGGTGGTCATGCCCCTATCTTGACACCGGCCACCCTACGGCGCGATAACTCCCCTGCCGCGTGGGAACTTACCCCCGGTGTATTGCCTGCTTAGCTCAAGGCAACAGGTGCCCGAAGCGTTCTCGCCTAGAGACGTCGGGAAGCTATTTCCTGTTTTTCCCGAGACTAAGCATGCCCAAACTCCAACGCCTAAGAACCGATGCATTCCACGCCCAGAAGGGCCGCTGCTGCTACTGCAGCCTGCCGATGTGGAACGCCTCCCCCGATGAACTGAAACCCTTCGGTCTGCCTTCCCGCACGGCCAACCCGTTGCGCTGCACCGCCGAACACCTGGTGGCCCAACAAGACGGCGGCAAGGACGTGGCCGGGAACATCGCCGCGGCCTGCTGGTTGTGCAACCAACGCCGCCACAAACGGAAGTCCCCACCCTCACCCGAGGCCTACCGCGCCTTCGTTCAGAAGCGCCTGGCCAAGGGGAAATGGCACCCGCCGGGGGTGGCCAAGTTGCGGGTCAAACCGCGTGCGTCGCCACGACCCGCCGGATGAGCTCCGCCACGCTCAGGTTTCGGCGCTGCGCCTCGCGGCGGACGCGGTCGACCAGGTCTCGGGACGCCCGGATGGGCGGCAAGCGGTCCTCTCTGGGGCCGGCGACGGGAGAGCGCAGCAGCTGGGGTCGCGCTAGGTAGGCGGTGAGCCATTGGCGCACGGCGTCGCTCTCACCCACCCCAGCGGCCTTGGCATGTGCGAGCAGCGAGGCACGCAGGGTTGCTGGGAGTGGCACCTTCGGAAGCACGGCCGACAGAGGGGGTTTCGGCACCAGGTTCACAGCCTTGCCCTGACCTTCGGCGCAGTTTTCGTGGCATCTGGCAGCGTCTCCTCCAAGCGCTTTTCCTCTTGTTCCGCCTTCCATTGGCGCAAGCGATCCCGCATTTCTGGGCGTTGCCGTTCAAGCCACGCATCAGGGTGCGTCTTCTCCTCTGGAGCAAGCTTTCGCACCCATGCCTCAACATGGGGGTCTGCCCCCGCCTCCAGCAACACCTCGAGCAACTCAACATTGCCCTCAAGGTAAGCCGAAAAGATGGGCACCCAGATACCCTCCTCCTCGGAGAAATCTTGCGCGGAACGCTCGGCATTCGGATCTGCCCCAGCCGCCAACAGCACGCGACAGACGGCCACCCGCCCACATCGTGCAGCCAGGTGAAGCGCGGTCTCTCCGCCTTCCTTCTCCCGAGCATTCACATCGGCGCCTTCAGCAATCAGTTGCTGAAGTTCATTCAGATAGAATCGTTCCCGTTCCTTGTGGCGAAACCGCAACAACCGAAAGATAGGCGGCTCCTTCCACAACCGCTGCCACCGCTTAGTCCTGACACCCACGCGAATTCCGAGGCGCTCCAACACCCTTAGGTAGGGGATCAAGAGGGGGGAAAACGTCGTAAAGAGGAAGAAGTCCACTCGCGCCTTACAGGGGTCGTCATCCAAGCCCTTTCTGGGATCACGAAACGCTTCGATCCACCAATTCACTTGCCCCCAGGGATTGAGATCACGAAGCTCGTCAATCCACCATTTCACCCGTTTCCTGATTCCATTGATTGGTTTCACAACGGCCTCCTTGGGACCCCGGCTCGCCGCTTGTCCGTGACAAGGGGCGGCTTTTCGGGGAGCAGCATGCCGTTGAAGTCGAGGGGAACCCCGATGGGGTTTGCCCCACCAATTGGGAATCCCAGCTCCCGCGTCATGGCGATAGCGCGCTCGATGGCTTGCACATAGGCCCGCCTCCGCCGCCGGCTATCGATTCCCATTTCTGCCTGGATGGCCACGAGCATCGGCAACGGAATGCGAAGCTCAAAGGCGATCTGCCCGTTGCTGGTGTCGGGAAGCCCCGATTGGGTTTCGATCACCCGCAAGGCGTGGCAACCCAGGTTAAGGCTTCTCGCATGCCCCGTGGGGGTGCGCCAAGTCACGGCAATCGCGGCGTTCTTTCGCTCGGGGTAGACGGTCACGGTGTAGAGCTCGGCGTTTCGGGTGGGTGGACGATTCGACCGCTTCAGCGTTTTTCCTCCCGCCCCATCAATGGTTTTCGTGATCCCCATCCCCGCCTCCCCCCATGGAATACATTTGTATCCCTTCAAACCCATGCAAGCAGATAAGATCCATCTGTCCAGTGGTCTTTCCCGACTAAAGCGAAAAACTGCTGGGCTTGCCCGACAGTTTTTCAAACTCCTGCCCCCTTGCGCGTTTCCACTGCCGCGGTAAACCAAGGGGAAAGGAGGACGCATGACCAACACCGACTTGCTCGCTGCAATCCAGCAGCGCAACCCCGCCCAGGTGGCTGCGGCGATCGGGCGCGGGGCCCAACCCAACGCGCACGACGCCCGTGGCTACACGCCGTTTCACGTCGCCCTGCTCACCGCCGACGCACCGACCGTTAGGGCGTTGCTGGACAGTGGGGCTGATCCGCTGGTGATCACCCAATTGGCCAAGGGCCGGAACATGGGCGCGAAAACCCTGGTGGCGTATCGGCACGGCCGGGCGCACGCGCACCCACCGGGCAGCCGGGAGCGGGACGCGGAGTTCGCCGTGTGCGAGGCGCTGGACCGCGTGCTGGACGAGCGCGGCGCGCCCGCCACCCTGGACGACACCCATTGGTGGATGAAAGGGGTGGAGGACGCGGCGGACCTGGCCGCCCGGCAGGGGCGTCCGTGGAAGGCAGCGGGGTAGTAGGAGGCTGGACTATCATGCGTCCATGCCCGTATCACCCAACAATGCCTATCGGCTGTTGAAAGCTTTCGGAATGCTTGAGTTCCAGCTCAAGCGAACCGGCGATTTCTTTCAGATAAAGACTCCCAAGCCACCAATCTGGAAAAAGCTCAAGATCGGCTCACTGGAGATCGATGTGCGCCGCAGCGCGTCATCACCACCTGCTCCCGTTCACATGGTAGACGTGGACTGGAACAAGGTGGATCAAGCGGTGGCACGTATGGGGCAAACTTTCGTCGCCCTCGTTCCCATGCCCGCGCAGAGAATGCTGCTTGCACCACCACGCAATCGGCCAAAAAGGGAGCGAATTGAGTTCGACCAGGCAGGCCGACCACGAGCCGCCTACCAGCCCGTCAACCTGCCCCATAACGAAGCCGAAGCCTTGGTCGTTGCCATGCGCCGTGTGCGCAACAACCTCTTCCACGGGGGCAAGGAAGACCCGCTGGAGGAAACGTATTTCGGAGAAGACAACGATTGGGCCGTGGCCGCCGCAGATGTCGCGGATGCTCTGTTGGAACTTCTCGACCGCCAGCTGCTCCGACCCGTTCAGGCCCCCTGACCAGCTTCAATCTTCCTTGTTCGGTGGGCAACGCGGAAACCGACTGCAGGAGTGGAACACCTCCTTGGTTGCACGATTGACGCGCTCCACCAGCACGCCTTTCCTGCACACCGGGCAGGCTTCTGGCGGCGCCCCCTCCACCTGCGTGATCTCCACACCGTGGTTTGCTTGGAGCTCCACCAGGAATTGAGAGGGTTGGTGTTGAGTGGTGTAGATCACCACGGACCTCTTCGCACGGGTCAGGGCCACGTAGAAGAGCCGGCGCTCTTCGCCGAAGGCAAACGTCTCCGGCTCGGGCATCGCCAGTTGAAGAATGGGATCGTCCTGCACCTGGCTGGGAAATCCCAGGGTGTCCTGAACCACGTTGAGCAACGCCACGAAATCGGCTTCCAGTCCCTTGGCCCGATGAACCGTCAGGAATCGGACCTCGATCTTGTCGCCGAATCGCTGCCTCCAGGCTTCCAGCTCCCTGGGCCTGTCGTTGCGGTAGCGGCCCAGGATGAGCATGGACCGCAGCGGTTTCCCCTCCGTGGCCTCCGGTAGCTTGTCGTAGAGCGCCTGGATGTTGGCCTTCAACCGTCCGGGGATGTCCTCGACCGTCGGCAGCGCGACCACGCTCACCCGGGGCCCCTTCAATGGGTTGCTGGTGAAGACCTTCTTGGCCAACTGCATCGGGTTCTTCGACACGAACTCCGATGTGAGATCACACAACGACTGAGGGCACCGGAACGTCTGGGAAAGGTGCCGAACGGCCGCATGGGGATGGGCCTTCTGAAACCCCGACATGATTGCTAGATCGGCGCCGGCAAACCGATAGATGCTCTGCCAGTCATCGCCCACCGCCGTGAACTGCGCACCACTGGCGTCAACGATTGCCTGGAGCAGACGCATCCGCGCGCGGGATGTGTCCTGGAACTCGTCCGCCAAGACCATCTTGACGCTGCAAGGAAAGCGGCCAGCGATGATGTGGTCGGCGGACTGGTTGAGCATGTCGTCGAAGTCCACCAGACCCTCTGCTGCCAACCGGTCTTCCCAGCGCTGGGCAACGGCCTCGTAGAGATCGAGGAACAACTCCATGCGCGGAACGAAGGCGCCCGGCAATGTGTCGATGCGCTCACGGGCCTGCTCGACCGTCTGCCGCGAGCCCTTCATGTGCTGCTGGAACACGCGCATGACTTTCGCGATGGCTTGCGGTGACACCGGGTCATTGTCCGGAGGGACGCGATCAGGGTCGAACACCAGGTCGATGCCCCTTGACTGGAACAGGTCCTTGAGCGCGGCCAGCGCGGCCCCGGTGCGCAGGCCGTGGGCGGTGGTCTCGAACAGCCTGGTGCCCTGCTCGCGGTGGAGTTTGCGCTTCCAATGCACGCCCTCCAAGTATTCCTTGAAGGCTGGAGGCGCCTCGCCCTTGGCGTTGAGCGCGAAGTGTTCGTGGAAGACGTCGATGTCGGGGTAGTAGAAGTCCGGGCGGTATTGCCGCTTGGTGGAGGTGCGGGTGTCGTGGGGATACGGCTCTTCGTAACGGTAGTTCACACCGTGGAGGAACAGCCAATCCGCGATGAGGCGCTCGGACTTGCTCTTGACGATCTCCCCGCGCAGCGTGCGAAAGCCCCGCTTGCGCTGGCTATCTGGGTCGTAGTCCTCGGGCTCCTCGCGCGCGTCCCACCGCCCCACGTCCTTGAAGTAGAGCAATCGGAAGAGATCCCACTGCGCCGCGAACGTCGGATTCTCGGCACAAAGTTCATCGACCAAGTGGCCGATGAAAGCCTCGTCCTTGCCATTGCTCAACCAAGGCGCCGGGGTAGGCATTTTCCCCGTCGCCGCACCGATGACTTCCAGTCCGAACGCATGGAAGGTCTTGGCGGCGATGCGATCAGCCCCATCGAGGTGGCCCAAGCGTTTGGCGATGCGCTGACGCAACTCCTCGGCCGCGTCGGCGTTGAAAGCCAACAGAAGAATATCCTCCGGTGCGCAGAGCCCCTCCTCCAGCGCGTAGCCGGCCTTGGCCACGATGGTGGAGGACTTGCCCGAGCCGGCGGCGGCCACGACCAGCAGCTCGTCGTCCATGCAGACCACTGCCTTGGCCTGCTCCTCGGTCAGGGGGTTGGACTCCACCCGCTCGAAGAACGAGCGCTTGGCCTCCATCTGGTGTGCCTCAAAAGCGGCGTTGTGCGCGTCCACCAACCGGACCAGCCAGGCCTCTGCCGTAGGGTGGTAGGACGGTGGCGTGGCATCGATCCACTGCACGCCTTGGAGCACCGGAGGAGCATCGTCGGCCAGGCGCGCTCGCCGGCGGCGACGGCCAATCCAGCCCTGCTCGCCTACCCACGCGTTCTGCCGCTGCGCCCAAGCTGCCAAGGCCTTGGTGAACACGGCACGGCGGCGGCGCTCGTCCACGCCCTCTAAGTAAGCCTCGGGGGTTTGGTCGAGCGTCGGGTAGAAGCTGTTTTTCTTCTTGCGCTCCTTAGCCAATGCCGGGTGATCGAGCAGCGCTCCCCAAGTGGGCAAGCCAATCGCCGCTGGCGAAGGGATGGTCGCCTTAAGTTGCTCCAGCAAGGCCGGATCCACCTCATTCACCGCTTCCAACCGCTGATCCACCTGCCGCTGCCAAGGGTCCAGGATCTTGATGGCGCGGGATCCGTAGTGAGCCAGGCTGCCGGTCACTTCCTCCCGCACGAACTGCTGGAGCTCCTCGGCCTTGTCCTCCCCCAGACCTTCCCCGACCACCCAACCGGTTCCGATGATGTGGAAGTGGCACTCGAGCGTCGTGGAGAAGTTGTGCCGCGGCTTGCACTCCAGCGAGTGTATGAGGATCAAGGGGCCTTTCACGACGCGCCGGCCACGATCGAGGGACAGCTCGAACGCGTCCCCGTCTGAGTTGAAGATCCAGCCGCTCCCGCTGAACAACCAGCTCCGCAGCCGCGATGGCTTCCAAGTTGGCATCCCCTCTCCCTTTCCCGCGCGTGGAACCGGCCCCGCGCACCGTCCCATCGGTTTCACGGCCCCGCCCACCCTCGCAGTGACAAGGGGTTGGGCCCGTTCAGCGAAATACTAAATGACGAGGGTCTGGAAGCGGGGCTAGCCTGTCTCCCCGGTGCGTCTCACCGGGTGATTCTGACTTGTAGAGACTACCGCCATGCTCGACACCACGCTTCCGCCCGGTTACCTGGGCGCCGCCAACCTCCACGCGACTCCCCTGCCGCTGCTCCTGCTGCCGGTGCGGGTCACGTGCGGTTTTCCCTCGCCTGCTGAAGACTTCTACGGCTCGCAGGACGTGCTGGACCTCAACCAGCGCGTGGTGCGAAACCCAGTGGCCACGTTCTACGTCGAAGCGGACACGGGCACGTCGATGGTCGACTTCGGGATCTTCCCAGGTGACACCTTGGTAGTAGATCGCTCCATCACCGCAAGGCCTGGCGACATTGTCATGGTGAACTGGGAAGGCGGCTTCACGGTGAAGCAGCTGCGCCTGCGCGCCGGGCGCTACGAGCTCCATTCGGGCAACCCTGCCAACGCCCCCATCGTCGTCCCGGAGGACGTGGAGCTCGACGTGTGGGGCGTGGTGACCTGGTCTTTCCGCAAGCAATGGAGGCGCTGACATGGACGATGCAAGCCGCTGGAGCAAGCTCAAACCGATGGAGGGCCCGCGCTGGCCCATCCGGTGTGGCCATGTCTTCACCGCCGAGGATGTGGTGCGCCTGCGCGAGGGCCTCTGGCCGCGCGACATGGACGACCGGTGGGCGGTGCATTTGGACGGGGAAACACTGCGCTGCTGGCGCTCGAGGACCGGCACGTGCATTTACGAAAGCCAGGTGACCCTGGCCGAGGACGGCACCGGCGTGGCGGGTGTGTTAGACGTGCTAGACAACGACGGGGAAACCTACCGGCGGGCCGCCACCGACGAAGGCGAGCTGGAACGGTTCGAGGGAGCTATGTCCCAGGTGCGGCGGACTCACCTTGGGTCCGCCGAGCTTGGATGGGCGCCAGTCTAGCCAGCAGTTACATGATGGGACGTTTGCTGGAACGTTTGCTGGCAGGTGCCGCCTTCAGCTCGCCAGCCACTTCTCGTTGCAGCGCTTTCCGGTCCCTCCTTGCCTTGCGATACCTGTTCCGTTGGTCCTCGGCTTCCTGCTTAGCTTTTTGTTGCTCAAGGCAGTTCTTCAACCGTTCTGCCCGATGGTTTTTTACCCACGGATCGTTCTGATGTTCGATCAACCACTCGCAAGATTCCATGTCGAAGTTCGTCACGCCACACACTCCTATGTTCGGCCTCGTTGACGGAAACAATTTCTACGCCAGTTGCGAGCGGGTTTTCAACCCGTCCTTGCGGCGCCAACCGGTGTGCATCTTGTCTAACAACGACGGATGCGCGATCGCCCGCAGCCAGGAGTGCAAGGACCTGGGCGTGAAGATGGGCCAGCCCATCCACGAGGTGCCGCCCCACATCCGCCGCCAACTGCGAATCTTCTCGGCAAACTTCGGGCTCTACGGCGACCTGTCCGGCAGGGTGGTGTCGGTGCTGCGGGAGTGGTTCCCACGGGTGGAGGTCTACTCCATCGACGAATCGTTCGTGACCTTCGACGGGGTTCCGTCGGAGCAGCGCGAGGCGATGGCCCGCCAGGTCCGCGCCCAGATCCTCCAGTGGGTGGGCATCCCGTGTTGCGTGGGCATCGGTCCTACGAAAACCTTGGCCAAGCTCGCCAACAAGCTCGCCAAAAAGACCCCGCACGGGGTGGTCACCGCCCTGCCCGGTTCGCCCGAGCTGGAAAGCTATCCGGTGGAAGACGTGTGGGGCGTGGGGCGCAAGCTCACGGCCAAGCTGGGCGCCGAAGGCATCCTCACCGCGGCGGACCTGGCCAGAGCCGATCCCGACACCCTGCGCGCTCGCTACGGGGTGACCTTGGCGCGCACCCAACGGGAACTCCACGGCGTGGTATGCAACGACCTGGAGGAAGTGGAACCGGAGCGGCAGCAGATCGTCGTGTCGCGCTCTTTCGGCCAAGAAGTAACGTCGCTGGAGGACCTCCAGCAAGCCGTGTCCACGTTCGCCCAGCGGGCGTGCGAGAAGCTGCGCTCGCGCTCGCTGCAGGCCAGTGGGGTGTGGGTGTGGCTCAACACCAACCCCTTCAAGCCCGGCGCGGCGCAGTATCACCCCAGCAAGGCGTTCAACTTCATCGGCCCCACGAGTGACACGCGCGAAGTGCTGCTGGTGGCCCAAGGGTTGGCCAAGGCCATGTGGAAGAACGGCTACCGCTACAAGAAAGCCGGCGTCGGGTTGCTCGACCTCACGCACGGCGACGTCCATCAGGGCGACCTGTTCGCCGGCATCGACCCCCGCTCGCAAGCCCTCATGAAGGTCATGGATCAGGCCAACGCGAAGTTCGGCCGGGGCACGATGGGCATGGCGTCGTCGGCGTGGCGATCGAAGGGGCCGGCGCTGGCCAAGCCGGTGTGGGCGATGAACCAGAAAAACTTGTCGCCGGCTTACACCACCCGGTGGGATCAGCTGGTGAAAGCGCGCTGACGCGACAGCGTGGACGAAGATCTAGGAACTGGCGGGGGATGCCTGCTGGGACGCGAGGTCCTTGTTCCAAGCCTTCTCAAACTCGTCTGGAACGTCTAGCACCGCCTCCTCATCGAAAGTCACGGTCGATGGCAACTCACGCCAGAAGAGTTCGATGGACGCAGCGAACTGCTCGACCTGGTCGTCAGTCACTTCCAGGAAGGTGTCGTCGATGAAGCTCCAACCGTGAGCACTTGCTCGCAGGAATTCAGGGTAGCGCTGGCGGAGCTCATCCAACGACCTCCCCTCTCCGTGCTTGAATACGTTGACCACCAAACGCATAGCGTCAATGCGGGGATAAGAGACCAACCCAGTCAGATCCAACCCTACCGCGCCGAGCAGTTTCTCCAGCTTCGCACTGTCGAGCTTCCAGAGTGCACGACGGGTGTGATCACCGATCACCAACCGTGGCCATCTAAATTCCCGGACCAGGAAGCGCCGAAAAGTCTTGTCCCAGTGGTGATACATGCCGGCCACGACGCTCAGGCGCGTCCGGTCATGCATGTCGCTCAGCAATTGGTAGAGTTCCACGCCGTGGTCGCGAGCGGCCTCTGCAAGGTCCCCTGGATCGTCCCACTCCGGATCAAATGACTGGCCACTGCGCTCCCAGTGCTCGGCTTCCGCTTGCTCGGCCTCTGCCTCTATGTTGGCAAACTGGGACAGCAACCGACTCTTCGCCTGCTCAACGTAGAACCGATGCTCGGAAATACGGAGCTCGCGCTCCAAGTCCGTCAGCTGATACGCATTCCACTTTCGGCCACTCACGCAGGTTGGACCTCAACGGGAACGGCCCCCATCCATTCGATCAAGGAACGAATGCCTTCAGCATCCGCGCAGATATCTTCCAGCGGCTCGCTCTCCAGACGGACCTGTAAAGTTAGCCAAGCGTGCTCTGATTTCTCCGACAGGCCGAGATGGGGCTCGATGGCTCCCGCGCTCCAAAGCCAGACGTTCTGATCGCGCAATTTCCTGACCAGTTCCGCAATGTGGGGCTTTGCCTCGTCCATCGCAGCCAGCAACTCGAAAGCCTTGGCCGCAGACCCTTGGACACCCTTGCACGGCAAACCGCCGTCAAGGGATACCAGACCATCCTCGGCCATTTGGGAAAAGATGGACTTGCACGCAGCGATGTTGGGATCGTCCCCCTGCAAGAAACCATGTTTCGTAGCATGACGAAATGCGAAGTCGAGA
Organism: Stenotrophomonas sp. STEN022; assembly: GCF_056760155.1. NCBI lineage: Bacteria > Pseudomonadati > Pseudomonadota > Gammaproteobacteria > Lysobacterales > Lysobacteraceae > Stenotrophomonas > Stenotrophomonas sp. STEN022. The sequence continues at coordinate 16,861 of NZ_JBRREG010000001.1, read as the reverse complement.
TCGACGACGGCGCACGATGGCAGGCCAATGGCGGACAGGACTTCCATGGACTTCTTAGTGTCAGCTACTCCCGTCATCGCAACAATCGCGAGAGAGGACTGCCCCATGGTCTTTCCGGCGACGGCCTGGAAGATGGACGGCAGCAGACGAAGTTCCGTTTTCCCTTCTGTCAGCACAACTTTGTCGGCAAACAAGATCTGGGACGAGTTCGTCAGACTGAAGAGCTGGTGTAGCTGGTGAGTTGGATTCTCCACCAGTTGTTCCACGACCGATTGCATGCGCGGGCGTGCTTTGGTGCCGTCGGGATGAACCTTGGTCATCAACAAAGCGTTCTTTGCATCCTTGGCCAAAATCATCTGGGCAGAATGGGTTGAGAAGACCACTTGGTAACCGGCATCGGACAACGCGCGCAGGGCTTCGCGCACCTGCTCAACCGCGAAGGGGTGCATGAACAACTCCGGCTCATCTACCAAGAGCAACGTCACGCCGCCCGCAGCGGCTTCGCCGCGCTTCAAGTCTGCCAGATGCCGGACCATGGCCATCTGGATGGCGCGCTGCGCCCCATGGCCGTAGGAGCCGAAGGAACGCCCTTGACCGTCGCCCTCGTAAACCTTGACCGTTCCTGCCTTGATGAGGTCATTGAAAACAGGCGCCGGGAAATCGAGCTTGATGCGAATGCCGGGGAACAGGTCAGAGATCTTGCGGTTGATCGACTCGTCGATTCGGCCAAGCTCTTCGAAACGCTGCCCGCCTTCGGCAGAAATCATCCCCAAGATAGCGGCCAGGTGAGGGGTCAAAGCCTGCTCGTGGTGCTCCTGGATAGCCGCCAACATGGAGGCCAACAGCTTGCCAATCGTGGTGGTTGTCTTGGCCTTGCTGGCGTCCTCTTCAGCGTTCTCCATCGCCCCGATGCGGATAGGGTCAGGGAACAGTTCAGAAATGGCGTTGTCGATCCCCGTGGGATTGGGGACCCATTCGTTGGTGTCCGGATCCAAAACGGTCAACGTCACCTCACCGCCCGGCACTTCTTGCACACGCCGAACATGGAGAACGCCATCGCGCACATGAGGCTCGATCTTTTTTCGGTGCTTGGCTTCAAGGACGTCCAGGTCAGCTTCGGTGATGCCGACCAGCGTTCCCATGACCTGGACCGGCTGGGCCAGGTCATGGAAATCCTCGACACCCAGCTTTACCTTGCGAATCAACCACTGGAGAGCGGTGAGGCAATTGCTCTTCCCGCAGTTGTTCAAACCAACCAACGGAGTGAAATGGGTCAGCTGCAAGTTGGCAGCTACACAAGACCGAAAATTCCTGATGTCCAAATCCGAAATGTAGACAGCCATTCCTTTGCCTCCACTTGTGGCCCGCAACCTATTTGTTAATTGCCGCCTTCAGCTGCTCCGTGACGCTGTTGCCCTTCTCATCTTTCAGCTGGGCCATGAGGTAGATCCCCTTGCCGTTGCTCTTGCTCGCCCAGAGGTCGCCCACCATCCGCTTTTCCTTCTCCGTGTCGGAAGAGTAACGGTCCCCGCCTTTGTATTCGACGACCAGTAGGCGTCCGTCCTTGAGCCGGGCGACGAAGTCCGGGTAAGTGCGCTGTTTGGCCGTGGGCATCCAGAACTGGCTGCGATCCACCAGGTTGCGCACCCAGAACTCCACCTCATCCAGCTGGTCGATGGCTTGGGCGCAGAGGAATTCTTCGCCCACCTTGCCGCCAGCGGTCTTCCACTGTAGGTCACCCACGAAGGGGTAGTAGTGCTTGCGGAACCGGTAGGTGCCGCCCTGGTAATAGGAGTGCGCCGGATACAGCGTCATGTCCGCAGGGTAGGTGAACATCGCGTCCGGCTCATCGCTGACCACAACGTCGGTTTCCGGTCCAAACAAGGCCTGTTGAAAGCCGTCCTTCAGCGCCTCGGCCTTGGCCAGTTGGAGCTGCTCACTCAGCTTGCGCCGGAGGACGAACTGCCCATTGAGAAGCTGGGACAGCGAGAAGCCCCGGTCCTGAGAGAGGCCGCTGATGGCCCGGCGCACCCATTCCCGAAGCACCGGCTGCTTCACGGCCGGGTCGCGGATCTTCTGGTCCAACCACCCCACCAGGTCTGCCTCAGTCCTGTCCTTGGCAAAGCCCGGCAGGTAGGTGTTCACGTCGTCGTCGATCTTGGTGTAGGTGACCTTCTCGTCGATCAGATCAACTTCGAAGGTCTGGCTGTCGGCGTTGAACTTGAGGCTGGACAAGTCCGGCGGGTAAGCCAGCAGATCCCAAGTAAACCCGGGCGGCACCGCGCCACTTTCGATGAACTCGAGCTCACCCTGCTCCATGACGCAGAGCCGGGGCACGCTGAAAACAGCCCCATTCTGGCTTGGAGCCTTGACGGCCTTGGAAGCGATCTGGTGACGCTCGATGGTGGCCGCGGCGTCCTCCCGCTCCTTGGCGGGCACGGCCAGGGTGATCGCCTCCACCGTGGAATCGTCCACCTCCCCCGTGATCTCGACCGTGCCACCCTTGCCATCCTCGTTGGGCACGAACACCACGTTGCCCTGGTCGCGCTCTGGCACGTTGGTCAGGTCCGGTGGCTTGCTGACCGCCAGGGTGGTCTTGGGCGGCGTGGGCACCGGATTGGCCCCGCCCTGCAGCTCCAAGCCTGGCCCCGGCGTTGGTTCACGTTGCACGGCCCCCACGGCTTCCAGCGGATTGAAACCGATGTCGATGAGCGACTTGGTCAGCTCGGCCGCGGCCAGGTTGAAATGGGTGGTGGTGACATGGGCATAGGCCTTGTTCATGGCCTCTTGCTTGCGCCGGGTGGCATAGGGCATGCGCAGCACGCGGCCCAGCAGCTGCTGGATGTCCTTGTCGCTCTTGACCTGGGCCACCGAGCAGAAGACGTAGGCGAACGAACAGTCCCAGCCCTCCTTGAGGGCCTGCTTGGTGATGATGACCTCGATGGGGCAATCCTTGGCAAAGAGGTCAACGCCATCGATTTCCCGCTGGTCTCCGGTGGCGATGGCGATGGCCTTTTCCGGCACCTTCTCGTTGTCGATGAGGTGGCGTTTGACCTCCTCCACCGTCGCGGTGCCCTTGGCGTTCTCGGCCTGGATCAACAGGATGGGGCGGATGTAGTCCGGTTCATTGAGCGCGGTCTTGCCCAGCTCGTTGCGGCGGGCCACGGCACTGCCCACCGCCACCTCCCACTGTCCCACGTGCTCCTTGAGCACGACGGGGAACTTGATCATGTTGGCCACCTTCAGCTCGAAGGCGCTGACACTGACCAGCACGTTGCTCTTGGTGGCTTCTGGAGTGGCGGTCAATTCCACCACCACCTTCGCACCTAAGCGTTGGTAAACCTCATAGGACAGCGGCGTGTTGGCGTTGTGCGCCTCGTCGGTGATGACCAACGGCCCGTGGAGTTTGAGAAGGTTGGCGAACGAGGCGATGGCCTTGCCCGCTGCGTTCTGCTCCAGATAAGGCAGATCGGACACGCTTCCCGCGAAATGTGCCTCCAAGTCCTCGTGGTGCTCGTAGACTTTGCGGCCGTCCTGGTTCTCCACGCGAAGGGCTGCCATCGTGGAAATCACCACGCACACCTTCGTGCCCAAGTCGGCAGGCCGGATGTGAGTGAAGTCTTCGACGTCAAACACTGCCACCTTGCCACCGAAGGCCTCATCCAACTCCTGACGGTAGGGGTGGCGGGGATTCTTGAACGCTTCCAGCGTCTGGGTTTTGATCTGGGTGGTGGGCACCATCCACATGACCAGCGGATACGTGCGCTCCAGGTAAGCATCCCCTGCCGCTTGAATAATGTGAGCCCCCATCACGGTCTTGCCACCGCCCGTGGGGATGCGCAGGCACACATAGGGTGTGGCTTCCATGCCCGGCATGGACTTGTAGGTCGTGACCAGGCCCGGATCCACGTTCTTCTCAAAAGCAGATGCAGGACCGGTCAGCCGTGCGTCTTCCAGGAACTGGGCCAGGCTGGCCAGGGCCCGCTGCTGATACACCTTCAGGGAGAGAGCCATCGTCAACGCGCCTTGATGTCGTAGGGGGTCTGCTTGAACGTGATCTGGAGCTCTTCCAGCCGCTCCTTCGGCAAGTCGCAGGACTCACCGTAAATCACCTTGGGTCCTTCGAACGGCTCCAGCCCTCGCAACACCCTCTTGGTCAGCACGTTGCCGCCAGCCTTGCTTTCATCGCCCAGGATCCCGTTGAACAGCAGGTAATAGCCCACCCCATGATGCTCGCCCAAAAAGGGTTTCTTTGGTGCGCGTGTGGATCGCGCGGTGCCGGTCTCGGCGAACCAAACGTGCGCCGCTAGATGTTCGAAGCGGATGCCCTCCCGGATATGCCCACCCTCATCAAACACAGGCACTCCCAGTTTGTAGAAGCGGAAGCCACCACCGCCCTTCCACTCCACGGCTTCAGAAATCCCGCCTTGCTCCCCATCAACCACTTTCGACATACGCGACTGACAATGGCTGCGCGCATGTTCGCCCATTTCAACACCGATCCAACGTCGCCCCATCTTATGGGCTACGGCAGATGTGGTTCCAGAGCCCAGAAAACTATCGAGAACCAGATCCCCCGGATTCGTTGCGATGTCCAACACTCTCTTTATCAAGCGCTCCGGCTTGGGCGTTCCGAAAAACGCGGAAGGCCCGAAGAGTTTCTTGGACTCAAGCATGGCCTCTTGGGTATGCCCTGCATCGTCGTAATGCCAGAGACTCCTAGGGATCACCGGCTTGGCTTGATCTGCAAAGCGCTTGATGCGAGGGCTGCGCGACGAACCGTCTTTCCCCCAGTAGATCAGCTTATTTGTCGCCATTTCGGCATAGGTGTCTGGACTGGCGCGCCAAGTCAGGCCATCTGGCGGCCACACCTCTTGGCCCTGCGGGCCAGTGATCATGAAATACAAGTTTGGGCGCTCATCCTTGGTCTTGTTGCCAGTCAGGGTCACCGAATTCCAAGGGCCGCGAGGGTCGTTATCAGGATTCTTGAAGACGGCATTGTTCTTTTCTGTTCTTGCCAACCGATTGACCGAAAGCTTGTCTTTATTCTTTGCATAGACCAAGAGGTGATCGTTGTCATTGCTGAAATGCTTGGCGTCGTTGGCAGGAGATATCTTTCGGTGCCACGTTATATCCGCCATGAAGTTCTTCCGTTGGAACACCTCGTCCGCAATGACCTTGAAGTAGTGTGCTTCGTTGTCATCCAGCGTGATCCATATGGACCCCTCCTCGGCCAGAAGCTCCTTCAGTAGCTCCAGGCGTGGATACATCAACGACAACCACTGAGAGTGTTCGATGTTGTCATCGTAGTGCTCACTGACCGCCGACTTAGTGTTGTAGGGCGGATCGATGAAGATGCACTTCACCTGCCCCGCGTAGTAAGGAAGCAGCGCCTTGAGCGCATCGAGGTTGTCCCCCTCGATGAGCATGTTGGGGGAGTCCTCCTCCCCGTAGGAAAGCTTGGCGACCGGCTCCAGTAGCCGGTAGGGAGCCAGGGCGGCGCGCGTCAGGTCAGCGTCGCGATTGAACCAAGAAAGCAGTGGCATCCAGTGATCCCCTAAGACAGGCCCCAAGTATCGTTCAGCTCAATGATACGGGGCCAGTTTCGCAGGCTATGAGACGGCCCAACCCTTTGTTATCCAAGGGTTGGCTGATCACTGGCAGGTGAGCTGCACCACCGTTTGCGCAGACCCTAGGTCCGGAGGCAGCTGGGCGTTGCAGACCCCCGTCACCTCGACCACCTGCCCAGGTTCCGGGTGCAGTAGATAGAGCGCCCCTTCGAAACCCACCAAGGTGGTCTAGCGGGCGGTCTGGGCGATGACCTCGGGTGGGATGGCGGTGCCGGTCAGGGTGTAGGCGCGGGCCGTTTCGGTGAGGACCGGGAAGGCCACGTGCATGCCGGTCAGGCGGCCGGGCATCGCGGTCTTTTCGGTCTCGCCCACTTGGGTCCCCAAGGGCAACGCCTTGTCGTCGATGCGCACGGTGGTGGGCACCAAGGCCGCCACGTCGCCGGTCACCAAGCGGCCCTTGGCGTCGGTCTGGCCCACCACCCGGCCGCCCACCCTGACGGGCACGTTGGGCTGGCCCGGCACGTCCACCACGGCAAAACCCTGGGGGGCCGGTTGGCAAGGGGTTCAAAGAAACTGCGAAGCAAGGTTCAGAAACGCTGGCGAGGTTTGGGTGTTTCAAGGTTGACGGGCGCTGCATCGAGCTTAGCGGCCAGGGCGACCCTATGGGCTGCCATAGACTGCTCGGCCATTTCCTTCAGAACGATGGCAAACGCATCTGTCTTAGTGTTAGTCATGCACCCCAGATCGAGTCCGGCATCGTCAGGCAACTGTCGCAACACTCGGACTGCAGGCTCCACTACGCCATCCCTATGACTTCTAGGGGTAGGCTGAATCCAATCTACTATCCATTGCTCGCATTCGGACCTCACTCGTTGACTCAATCCGCGTCCAACCTGAGGGTCCATCAAGGCCGACCAAACGTCATTCATGGTGGGAGCTGCATCTATGTCGCAGAGCACATCATGCAATGACGGACTGACCACTTTCATTGAATGTAGAGCACCTTTAAGCTGAATGCTTCGTTCGATCAACTTATCGCGCCCATCCGCGATTTCTCGAAGCCGCTCATCCAGCGCCTTCTGAAGGGATGGGCTGTAGAGGGCTTGATCATGGCGTGCGTTCCACCAGGAAGCAGTGCGACGAATGAGGCTCATGGAAAACTCCCTGGAAATTTATCGGCATCGTCCGCCACCGCTTCCCATAACGCTTCATAGGCCGCTCGGACTTCAGGCCCCAGGCGGACCATGTCCGCCGTCATGGCGGCGAGACGGCGCTGGACACGCCCCCGTGCAAGCATGTCCTGGGGCAAGTCGCCGGATTCGGCCAGGACATGGCAGTCGGATTTGATGGTGTGAACCGGGGCGTGCAACCGCTCGGCAAGGGACTGGACTGACTCCCCCGCGAGCACGCCCTTCTGGACCTCCAAGCGGCGGGCCTTGGTCATCGCCCTCACCCGTTCGGTGCCTGATACAGGGGTGAGCCCCAGCGCCTTCAGGTCGGCATGAATGGTGGTGTCCGTGAAGCTGTAGCCCAGTTCCATGGCGAGCGCTTGCGATGCTTCGATGGCCGTCATCCCGGAACGGAAAACCTTGGCCAACGTCTGGCGTCGCAGTGCACGCATGTCATTCCGAGCCACACGGTAAGCAGACAAGCTCATACGTCCACCACCTCTGTCTGCGAGCAAAGCTCGCGCTCCCGCTGGGTGACCGGGTTCCAAGCGCGGTGCTCGTCCAGGTAGCGCTGGAGGCCAAGATCACCAACGCCCCCATCGCTGCTCACCAAAGGCAATGGCCGGTCATGTAGGCCATCCCGCTGCTGAGCGTAGGCCACCTGCTCGGGCTCGCCGTAGGCCAGTCGGTGGGCGTCCAGCACGCTGTCGATGGCGTCCACGTCCCGCCGGTTGACCAGCGATACGTCGTAGAGGGCCTGGAGCAACGCGTCGCGCTGCCCGTCGGCCTCGAACAGGAAATCGCGTGGATCGCGCAGGTCGACCGGGTCGGGGCGGAGATGGCCGTGGGAGGTGGTGCTCACGACTCAAATCCTCTGAAGGAGGAGAAGCCGCTCACAAAGAAAATACTGCAAACCGATAGGACGATTGCAACCGAGGTGACGACAACAGCATCTCCGAGAACAAGAGCGCCGTAGAATATTCGCCATCCACCATAGATCAACGCCGAAATTCCAACCGCCGTAACCAGAATCGAGGTGGCGAACAATATCCACGTCCAGCTCGATGCCTTGAAATGCGTCGGAACCTGCTTTGAAAAAGCAAGTCGACCAAACGCAAGCGTTATAGCCACACCTCGACCCGCCTGTTTGGATGCCCAGAAGAATGCGACACTCATCAGGATGAAAAGAGCTGGGCCTAGAATAATCATGCGAATGCCCAACCCAGAACCCATGCGATCACACCGGCAGGTGCACCAACAGCAACCCCCGTCCAGAAACTATGCTTCAGCTCTTCCCGGTGTCGCTCATGAAGCCCTTGGATGGCAGAGAGAACAACTTCATGCCGTCGCTTTTGCGACGCTAATTCGACTTCCAGTTCATCAACGTTGGTGTCCATCAGTTCGCCTCACTTCGACCACGGCCAACTAAGGGCCGAAGGATGCCGGCCGACATGCCCGGCGACGAAGGAGCATCCGGCACGTAAGGACCAGGACGGGTAGGCGATAAGGGGACGACCTTCAACTTCAATGGCAAGTCGCTCTTGCCGGGGGCGGTAACCGTCCGCCGGAAAAGACGTTGCCACCAGACCGTCGCCGGCTCGGAACCGACGTGAACACCCCACCCCTTGCTCTTTCGCAGGCGTTCAATCTGATTCACCGCTTCGGGCGAAAGACCGGCATAGCCGTTCTCGTCCATCACGACCTTGCCCGGCGACTGCTTGAAGGATTCAAGCGTCATGGGAAGTGTGCCCCGCTTGGGGCGAAATGGTGACCAGGTCATCAGCGAGCTCCCATGCCACTGGTGAAACCGGTTGGCGTAGTGCCACAAGCGGTGAGGCAATCACTGTCCGGCAATGACTGCCGCGCTAACGGCTGACAATCGTCAGCACAGGCAGGAGCGTCTACATCCTGACCAATAGCCATGCCGTAGCACCCCGTGGCGTCGCAGGCGGAGTTCCGGTCAGCGGGAACAGGCACCACCCGCGTCTTGCTTCCCTTCCCCACCAGGAACACCCGATCACCCTCTCGCACGTCCACGTCGGCGTCCTGGACGATCGCAATGACACGCTGCCGCTTGTCGCTCAGGTCGCGCACGTAGATCTCGATGGCTCGGCGGCCAGACAGACCGTTCTGGATGGCCGTGCCGGCCACCCCACCGATGACGCCCCCGGCCACGCGGGCGGCATTGCGGTAGTCGCCGTCCACCTTGCGGGCTGCGCCGTAGCCCACCGCGGCCCCGATGGCCGAACCGGCGTTGACCTTCTTGTCGCTCTTGAGCTGGACGGGGCGAACCATCAGGACTTCCCCCAGTCGCGCGTCCTGGACGGACAAGCCTTCGGAGGTGCCGTAGCGGCGAGCGGAGGTGTTGTCGGCAGCAAAGGCCGTGGGGGCAACGAGGGCCAGAGCAAGGGCAAGAACGATGGGCTTCAAGAGACACCTCCATTTCGTGAGTAGGTATCCCTATGCATAACTCGAAATGGAGAACCCGCAAGGGGATCAGGCCACCATCACATGTTCTCGCTGCTTGGTCTTCGCACGCCCTTTGGCGCGAACCTTTTCGTCGTTAGGTTTCTCAAGCTCCTGCCGGTTGGCCGCCACCGAGGTCTGTTCCCGCTCCACCTTCGCCAGGGGCTCGTGCACGAGCTCGGGCACCTTCAAGAACTCCACCACCCGCTCGGCAGCCGCAGCGGCGCGGAAGATTTCGCGCGGGTCGGCGCGCAGGATCTTGATCCACGACTTCACGTAGGCTGCGTGCTGGGTGGGGTCGTGGCCAATGCCCAGGCGCTCGCCCATCAGCATGCTGCTCACCTCCGCCACCAGCTCTTCCTTGGCGTAATCCTCGCTGCCGAAGCCGCCCTTCATTGGGCGGTTCAATCGGGTTGGGAAGCCGGTCCAGTGGGCCAGTTCGTGGAGGGCGGTGGCGTAGTAGCCGCTGGCCGAGTGGAAGGTGTTGCGCTCGGGCATGTGGATGCTGTCGGTCATCGGGCGGTAGAACGCCTGGTTGCCCCCGTCGTGGTGGATCTCGGCCCCGCTGTCCCGGATGACCTTCTCACACGCCTGGTGGATCTCCGGTTCGGGCCGCGGTGCCGCCAGCACCAGGTCTGGCAACCCGTCGATCTGCGAGGCGTTGAACACCCGGGGGAAGAACACCTTGGGGTGGGCCTTGGTGATGAGCTCGGGATCGCCGCTCTTCTTCGCCTCCTCGACCGGTGACCAGTCCCAATACTCGATGACGCTGGCCTTCTCACCCTTGCGAACCTGGGCGCCCACGGCCGCGGCTTGCTTGTAGGTCATCCACCGGTTGTCCTTCACATCCCATGCGGTCTGAAGGGCCCAGAGGTGAAGCAAGTTGCCGCCCTTGTAGGTCTTGCCAGTCGTGGGGTTCATCGGCAGCCCGAGGTCCATGCGCGCGTCCCACGGCTGGACGAAGGGGCCGGTGCCCTCTTCCATTTGACGGATCAGGCGTTCGGCGACGTCGCGGGAGTGGCGCTGGAGGAAGCTTTCAGAAGTGGAATCGGACACGACAGGGCTCTCCTGGGAAAGGAAAGGCACCCTGTCGGCGGCGCCGGATTGGTGAATGGATACGTCAGGCGTGGATGGTCACTGCGCTGCCTTGCTCTAGGGCGTTTACCAGCAGCGCCAACGCCCGGTCGATGGTCAATCGGGCGTCAGGGTCGCCGTCGTCGTCCTGAAGTTGGAAGCTGATGCCGGCGGGGGTCTTCAGGACCACGAAACGGGGGGAAGCCGTCAGGGCGTCCTGGCGATCGAGGGCGGTTTCGTGGAGGGCGTCGGAAGGGTCCATGGCTTCAGCATGCGACGGCGTCGGGATTTGGCAAGCCCCGGTCACAAACGCATCCTTGAGCCAGGCGATGCTTGGCGCAGCTGCCTTTCCAAGCGCTTGTGTCGCTCACCCGCGCGCATTTCGTAAGCTCGATGAATCAGCATGCCAGGTGGAATGCCTAACCATTTCATCACGGCGCACGCGCCTTCGGTCAGTTCATACCCCTCCTTGAACAGAAAGGCCGCGATGTCTAACCCTCGACAACCCTCCAGCATGCGCACCGCACTGACGATGGGTGAATCGCTTGTGCTCCTGGGGGATCGATGGGCAACAAGCAACTTGGCCATCTCTAACGTGCCCGCATAATTCAGTGGGACAAAGCTGCTGACCAGATGAGGCTCGTCACATTTGACTCCTGCGATGATCCGAGTCTCCTTAGTCAATTCTTCCGCACCAACATCACTTCCATACGCTAACAGCAGTTGTGCGCATCCAAGGTGGTCGGGAGCGTTTGGCGTTGCATATCGCCTTCCCGCTTCCGCGGCCAGGTGCAGCGCAGTCGTTCCGGCGACTTGCCTCAGAAACCCTGTCTGCTGCCTCTGCGCACCTACAAATGTGGAATGTTCGATGCGAGCATTAACATCGGCGCCCGCGCCGATCAAGGCCTTCAAAGTCTCTTTGGACCCATAGAGCGCGGCGAGGCATAACGGGGTTCGACCTTCCTCATCCGGCCTTTCAATGTCGGCGCCAGCCTCCAACAGGGCAAGCACCATGTCCGGGCGGTTCAAACGTGCGGCCTCGTGAAGAGACATCTCAAACCTGTCACGCGATCTCATAGGCGCATCCGTTGGCGGGGTGCTTCTTGGACGGCGACTGGCTGCGCCTTGACGTCATTGCGGGCGCTCCATAACGCCCCGCCGATGACCATGCATGGAGCACTTGGGCTGCTGCCATGGGCTACGGCGGGCGAGGCCTGATTCAACGTTTCTTCCAGGCGCCTGTGCCGTTCCTCCGAGCGCATCTCATGAGCCCGGTGGTCGAGCGCACCTGGCTCCATCCCCACTTTCGCCATGACCTTCCGATCGTGATCGTTGGGCCGGTAGCCCTGGTTCAACAGGAAGGCCGCGATGTCCATGCCTTGCTGCCCCTTCACAACGCCCACGGCACTGGCAAACGGGGATGGGTTGCCTTCCAGGGGTGACCCGTGGGCCACGAGGAGCTTGGCCATGTCCTGGGTGGTGGCCGCGTTGAGCGGCAGCAGTGAAAAGGAAGATTCAACCTCATCCCCAGTTGGCAGCACGTTCTTCAACGTCGCCCTCACCCGTTCTTTCGCCCCGATGTCCGCCCCAGCGGCCAGCAACGCTTCTGCACACCCCAAGTGATCGGGCCGGTTGGGCGATGAGCAGTTGGCCCCAGCTTGCGCGGCGGCATGCAGAGCCGTGGCGTTGCTGAACGTCGTTTCCCGCACGACCTGGGCGTCGTAGATTAGCTTCCGGGTCACGGTGTCCCACTGCGTGTAGCCGATGCGGGCGTGGACGTCCGCCCCTGCGGCAATGAGCGCTTCCAACGCATCCTTGGACCCGTAGAGCGCGGCTTGATAGAGCGGCGTTCGTCCTTCGTATCCTGGGCGTTCGAGACTTGCCCCCGCGTTGACCAGAGACATCACTGCTTGGGGTTGGTTGAACCGAGCGGCTTCGTGGAGCGGGGTGTTGTTCGTTTTGTCGACGGCGTCCACCTGCGCCCCCTGCCCGATCAACCATTCGCACACCTCGGGATGTCCGCCTTGGGCGGCTTCGTGCAGCGGGGTGAACCGGTCCTTGTCGGCATGGTTCACGTCGGCACCAAGGGCATGGAGCCGCTGGCACTCGGCGAGGTTGCCGGCCAGGGCGGCTTCGGCAAAGCGAGATTGGAGATCGTCGGATGAGGTGCTCATACAGGCATTTCCAGATCGGCCAAGTCCCTCAACGGCTTGATCCCAGCAATCCGAATCTCTGCCACACGTGGCTTCTTGCCCCCATGGGAGATTTGGTAGATGCCGGCCTCGGGAAACTTCTCGCGAACGCGCTTCCAGAAGTCTTCCGCGTTGACGGGCTTCTTACCCAGTTCCTCCAACACGTATTGGCGGTAATCGGCATAGATGGCGGTCTTGTCGGTGCAAACACCGCTGTCGTAGGTTGCCTCGCGGTCCGCCATGTAGGCCATGGTCGTGTCCGACTCCATTCGGTTCTGCTCGGCCAGTGCGACCACGGCATCGGGCAGCTTCTCGGAGAACCCGCCTCGCTCCATGAGGCGCAGCGCTCCTTCCAGCACCCAGTCCAACACCTGGGCCATCTCCTCCTCGCTTTCGGTGATCTGCAGGTGGAAATCAGGCTCGCGCTTCTTTCCACTTCCACCGTTCGCACTCTCGTGGGTCTTCTCCCCCATTCGAACGTTGAAGGGGATGGCCAGGACCTTTCTCCAGAACCCGTGCTCGTGCCCTGACACCGTGAACCAGGAGTTGACGCTGGCAAACAGGGTGCCGATCGGCAGCGTGGTGTAAGCATCCTTGCGCTTGGCCTCCACTTGGATGGGGTCACGCGAAATGAGCGCCTTCAGCACTTCCTGGATGGATGCGGCAAGGACCTTGGGCGTCTCCGTGACGATGTAGGCGCTCTTGCCCACCAAAGGGGCCATGGCAAAAGTTCCGTCCAGCTTCTCCAGGCGCAGCGACACGTTGCGAGGGTGAAGGGCGCGCAGGATGTGGAGGAACGTGGACTTTCCATTGCTGCCCGACCCGACCAGGAAGAAGGCCTTTTCAAAGCAGATCGACATCAACGAGCTGGCCACCGCTTCCTGTAAGAGCGCGCACACCTCCAGATCGGGCTGGAAGAGATCCAGGTATTGACCGAACTTCGAATGGGGGTCCAACGGCTTGGGGATGTAATACCCCTCTCCATCCACCTGGTCCAGCCGCAGCTTGGCCGGCACTTGGTAAGTGATGCCATGTTCCTTGCTCGGCGCCAGCACCCGGATACGCGTCCTAGAGGGCGCCACGTCTTCCGGAAACAGGATGGCCTGCCGCAGCCCCAAGCTCTGTCCGTAGGTGGGTGAGAAGACGTCTTGATCGATGACTTCTTCACCATCAGCCGCAGCTGGAGCACGGCTCGGTTCGTCCGGCTTGACGATCTCAAGGTAGCCCCCTTTGAGGGGAACGATGGCCCGGCGATCGGACTTCTTGGGCAGCCAGCATTGCCGATCACCCATCAACTCCAGCACGGCGGTGTTGATGCAGCTGGTGGCGTGACCGGCGTTCGCCTTGTCCTTGCGCTCCAATCGGAGCCAGGAAAGCGCCTTGGCGGCCATGTCCTTCTCAGAACACCGGTCCCAATAGCCCTGCTCAGGCAGCCATCGAAAGAAGCTGCAATCGTCATCGCCATCTGGCAGCTTGCCGCCGATCGCATACTCCTCCGTCGCTTTCAGATGGTCGGCGAAATCAGCCTCAAACGCTTGATCGCTCAAGGTTGCTTTGGGCGCTGGTGCGCCAAACGCGGCCTTGGGAGCCGCATTTCCTCGAAAGGAGAGGACATTGTTGGGGCGCCCATTGACACCCGAGGTTGTCGTTGTATCGTTCATGTGTGTGTTGTCCGTTTTAGAACCCCGGTTGGCGCCGGGGTTTTTTATTGATTACGCGGCTTGCTGGACGCGACTCATCCATTCCACCAGCGCTTGGCGCATGGCTTCCGATGGAGTCTTGCCCTGGGCATCAGCCGCCGCTTGTAGCCGCTGCTTGAACGCTCGGCTTACCCGAGCCTTCAACAATTCGTCTCGCGGTTGAGTCGCCTTCTTCGATCTCGGGATGTTCGTCATTGCTCGTTTCCTGGATGATGTGGCCTTGTTGTGGCCACAACTCCATCCAAACAGAGCTCACGAACTTGTCCATACCGATCATTTGACTAAAACCAATTTCTGCTTCCTCAACAGCATTTTCTGCAAATGCGTGAGGTAGTTCGCACTTTTGGACCAAGGTGTAACAGGTGCTTGTTACACCCCTTGTTACCGCTGGAACCCTTGTCAGATAAGGCTTGTCACGGGTGTAACAGGTGTAACAAGTGGATCCATCAGTTTGAAAAACTCATGAGTCATTCAAGCCCACACTTCCTATGCACTGGAAAGTAATACCCACCTACCCGTTACACCCGTTACAAGCACTGACACGACTGCAAAGCCATTGAATCAACGGGAGATTCCTCCGTAACAAGCACCTGGGACGGGTGTAACGGGTGCTTGTTACGGCGGGGCGGGAGGCCACACTTGACTAAACAACCATCACCGCCTTTTGCTCCAACAACTCCTCTACCGTTCCCTTCCACCGGTTGGTGATGTAACCCAGCTTCAGTGGGCCAGCCAAGGTGTTTCCTACCCAGAGCTCGACGTGCTTGAGCGGGACGCCATGCAGCACTTGGGCTGCCTGCAGCTGCAAGGCCGTCATCGCCACGCAGAACGGATCCAGGTCCACGGCGCTCACCTCGATCGTGTCGCTGGGAAAGCCTTCCATTCGCGAGCGAACAGCGCCCAACAGCAACCCACCGGCACCGCATGCCGGCTCGTGAATCCTGAAGCAGCGAGGGTTGGCCGGGTGACGGATGAAATGATCCTGAGCGATACCAGCGGTCAGTTCCACCAAATCCGTTGGCGTAAAGAACTGACCAATGCCTTCCCCGCCTTTGGTGGCCAACAACTCGGCATGCACCCAAACCAGCAAGTCTTCGAACGGGCGGCACTCGCCCACCAGGTCCGTATAGGCCTTGATGGCATGAGCCAACGGCTCGACCGGAGGGCTGTGTTCCTGCAACGTGGCGAAGCCGAGCGCCCGGCCGCTAAAGCATGCGCCCAGCTTGTCGATCGCCATCATGTTGCCCGCGTGGATGAGACTCACCAAGGTGTGCTGAACGAACAGCTCCATGGCCTCGCGGGCATTCCACGGACGGTTCGGTCGCGTGGGAATTCCACGGATTGCTTTGACCAGACCACTGGCCAGACCAGGGGACATTTCCTTATGCGTCATGGGGGTTCTCCTTGAAAGTGGTCGACTCAGTCGTCCAATGGGCGATCACCGTGCCAAACACCGGTTTCGGTTTCAGGTATTCCGTGATCGTGTCCTTGCACTCCACGTTGACCAGGCCAATCGGCTGTTCCCACACCAGCTGATTCATCAGCAACTGGAGGGCCGTCGTTGCGGCGCAAAGCGGGTCCCGATCATTGGCCATGACCACAAGGTTCTTCAGTGCGTCAGGACGGTTATGGCCATTCCGAAGATGGCCTTGGATCTGAGCCAACAGCAGCGTTCCAGAACCACACGCGGGATCCATCACCGTGACCGGCGCCACCATGGCGTCGCCCGTCAACGTCCTGCCCTCGGGGAGAAGTCGCGGAATTGCACTGGCCATGTCCCAGGGCGTGAAGTGCTGACAATCCGATTTTTGGCCCGCCCCCACTACGACGTTGAACACCTCTCCCAGCAGGCACTCAAAGGGCGCTGCATGCTGCATGGCAGTCACGTAGGCATCGGTCACCTGTCCGTGCCAATCGGCCTGCCCTTCCTTCACGGGCCCCAACAGATCCATGTCCACCCACGGCATCACGGGCAATCCCAAGTTGGCCTGGAACTTCTCAAGCTGCCGATGGACAGCCACTTTCAGCGCGTAATTCACAAACAAAGTCATTCGCTCGCGGTTGTTGCTGGCGGGAATGGCTCGGATGGCCTTCACCAAGCGCTTGTTCGCAGCTCCCTTGCGGTGGGCGACCTTCTGTTCCCACTCCTTGGCGTAATCCCTCGGACACGTGTGCATCGGAAGATTTCCGGGCACCTGACGCCAGCCCTTGGTATGCGAGTTGTTGACGCGAGCCTCCATGCTTCCAAGCCACTGCAAGACGCGCAGAGCGCCTTCGGTCTGATTACTCATCGTTGGCACTCCCCTGGTTGGCGTTGGCCACCTTCGTCACCCGCTGGATCGCAAAGAACTTCCCACGCAGCACACCGTCTTCCTGCGCCCTCTTGAGGTTGCGGGCAGCCCGCTGGCCGTAAGCCACGAACACCGACCCGGTCGGCGCGGCAGTTCCAGTGGTTCCGTCCGGACGCACGAACTTCAGTCGTCCGCGGGTGAGGAGGATGGCGGTGGTGTTGGGATGGTTGAGCACGAAGTCGTGCATCCAAGCCGGGTCCATGTGGGCCGGCACCAGCGCGATACCACCTCCGGGGTGGGTGGGCCCCATTGGCCACCCCCTTGGCATAGCCCAACCGCGGGGGCGGGGGAAGGCCCACACGGACCGCCGGCGCCCCCCCCGCGCCCCCGCCCGCGAGG